>NZ_JBCGFB010000004.1:0-99482 GCF_038752175.1 Nocardia sp. No.11
CCGCCGACGGCTTCGAGGGCAGCCGCCCCGCGCCGGCGCCGCGCCCGCCGCAGCCGCGCAAGTTCACCGAACCGATCCAGGCGCCGCCGCCCGCCGAGCCGTCCGAGCGCGGGAAGCTGGTCGGGCTGATCCTGTTCGTCGCGGCCGTGCTCGGTGTGTTCGTGGTGTTCCTGGTGGTCGGGCAGGCCCTGCTGCGGGACTCGCCGCACCCGCGTCCCAGCTCCGAGATCTCGCAGAGCACGACCAGGGCGCCCGCCTCGACCCCGGCCGGTCAGCGTCCGGTCCAGTGCTGGCCGTTCCAGGAAGGCTGCTGAGCCCTCAATCTCGCACGGCACGGCCGAGTTTGGTGAAGGCGATCGCCTGCTCGGCCCGCACCCGGACGTGCGCGCGGGAGGAATCGATATGCGCGGTGAGGGTGTGCAGCGCCTGGTCGCCCGCCCCGGCCAGCACCTGCTCGGCGATGGTGATGTGCTCGGCTGTCATCGCCGCGACCCGCTCGGCGGTCGGCACGTCCATGGTGCGCACCGGGCGCACCCGCACGTAGACCGCGGTGAGCGCCTCGGCGAGGGCCGAATTGCCCGCCGCCCGCAGCAGCTCGGTGTGGAACCGCTCGTCGGCGGCCACCAGCTCCGGCCCGGGTTCCGGTGGCGTGTCCCGGTATTCGCGCCAGCGCTCCAGTTCGGCGCGCACGGCGGGCAGATCGTGGGCGGCGGGGCTGTGCGGCTGGACCGAGTCCGCGGCATCGATGCGCTGGAAACCCCGGGCTTCCAGCACTATTCGTAGTTCGTAGAGCTCGTCGAGCTCGGCCAGGCGCGGGCGATAGAGGTAGAGCCCGTCCGGGTGGCGCTGGACCAAGCCGTCGGCCTGGAGCCGGGCCAGCGCCTCGCGCACCGGAGTGCGCGAGACGCCGTAGCGCTGGGCCAGCCGTTCGGCGCGCAGTCGTTCGGTCGGCGGGAGGGTCCCGGTGGCCAGGTCGTCACGCAGCGCCAGGTAGACGCGCTCGGCCAGGGACACCCGCCCCCTGCGGTTCATGGCCTTCGGTCAGATCGCCATCGCCGCGCGGACCGCGGATTCGGCACCGGCACCGCCCTCGCCCGAGGACCCCAGATGCCCCGAGTGCAGCACGTAGTAGTGCTGAGCGGCTTGCAGCGCGAAGCCGATGTGCTGCTCCACCAGCAGCACGCTGAGTCCGCCGCGCTGGGTGAGATCGATGATGGTGCGCTCGATCTCGGCCACCACCGAGGGCTGGATGCCCTCGGTCGGCTCGTCGAGGATGAGCAGCTTGGGTTCGGTGATCAGCGCGCGCGCGATGGCCAGCTGCTGCCGCTGACCGCCCGAGAGCAGGCCGGCCTTGCGGGTCAACAGCTCACGCAGCGCGGGGAACAGCTCGAGTGATTCCTCGATCAGCGCCTTGCCGCGCTTGCGCCCGTCCGCCACGACCTGCAGGTTCTCGGCGGTGGTCAGCTGGGGGAAACTCTGCTGCCCCTGCGGCACGTAGGCGATACCGCGCTTGACCCGCTGCGACGGGGACAGCTTGGTGATCTTGTCGCCGTCGAAGGTGATCGTGCCCGACTTGGTCGGCAGCAGGCCGACCGCGGTGCGCAGCAGCGTGGTCTTGCCCGCGCCGTTGTGGCCCATGATGGCGACCACGCTGTCGTCGGGCACGGTCAGGCTGACACCGTGGATGACCTCGGTGCGCCCGTAGCCGGAGTGGATGTCGTGTAGTTCAAGCATCGGCGGACTCCTTGTTCGTCGCGTCCCCGGCCAGTGCCGCGGTGCCGAGGTAGACCTCCTGCACCTTCGGATCGGCCTGCACCTCTTCGACGCTGCCCTCGCTGAGCACCTTGCCGCCCGCGAGGACGGTGACCGAGGTGGCGAAGGAGCGCATGAAGTCCATGTCGTGCTCGACGACGACGACCACGCGGTCACCGCCGATGCGGCGCAACAGGTTTCCGGTCTCCTCGCGTTCCTCGGCGCTCATGCCCGCGACCGGTTCGTCGAGCAGCAGTACCGAGGCGTTCTGCACCAGCAGCATGCCGATCTCGAGCCACTGCTTCTGTCCGTGCGCCAGCACCCCGGCGGGCTTGTCCCGCAGCGCGGTCAGACCCGTTGTCTCCAAGGCCTCTTCGATGCTCGGCAGCACCGACTTGCGCGCCCGCAACAGCGACAGCGCCGAGCGGCCCGCCCCCGCCGCGATGTCCAGGTTCTGCAGCACGCTGAGCTGCTCGAACACGCTCGCGGTCTGGAAGGTGCGGCCGACGCCGAGGCGGGCGATCTGGTGCACCTTCTTGCCGAGCAGCTCGGTGCCGGATTTCTGGGCCGAGCCGGTGGCCGGCACCAGGCCGGTGATGGCGTCGATGAGCGTGGTCTTGCCCGCGCCGTTGGGGCCGATCAGGAACCGCAGGTCGCCCTGGAGCACCGTCAGGTCGACATCGGTGACCGCCTTGAACCCGTCGAAACTCACCGAGAGACCGCGGATTTCGAGGTAGTCGCTGTCCATGCCCGCGTTGCCGCCCGCTTTGGGCTCGTGTGTGGTCATCGCGCTTCCACCTTCTCCTCGGTGACGACGGGTGCGGGTGCGGCGGGCGTCGCCGGGGCCGGTTCGGGGGTGCGGCTGTGCCACCAGCCCTTGAACAGCGGCCACAGCCCGGCCAGCCCGGCGGGGATGAAGCCGACGACCACGATGAACAGCACGCCCTGCAGGTAGGTCCAGCCCGAGGGGAACGACTCCGACAGCGAGGTCTGCGCCCAGGCGACGCCGATCGCGCCGAGAACCGGGCCGAGCAGGGTGGTGCGGCCGCCGATCGCGACGCCGATGAGGAACGCGATGGACGGGACGACACCGATGTCGGCGGGGGAGATGATGCCGACGATCGGGGTGAACAGCGCACCGGCGATGCCGGCCAGGAACGCCGCCACCACGTAGGCGACGATCTTGATATTGGCCGGGTCGTAGCCGAGGAAGCGCACCCGCTCTTCCGCGTCGCGCACCGCGACCAGCAGTTCGCCGTAGCGGCTGCGGTTGAGCTGCCGGATCAGCGCGACGACCAGCAGCAGCGTGCCCGCGGCGATGAAGAACAGCATCTGGCGGTTGGCCGGGTCGGAGAGCCGGAACCCGAAGAAGGACCGGAAGTCCGACAGGCCGGTGAAGCCGCCGATGGCCTGCTGCCCGGTGAGCAGGATGGCCAGCGCCGCGGCCAGCGCCTGGCTCAGGATGGCGAAGTACGCGCCCCGCACCCGGCGCTTGAACACGCCGTAGCCGAGCACGGCGGCCACCAGCGCGGGCAGCACCAGGATGGCGAGAATCGCCATCGGCGCCGAGGCGAAGGGCTGCCAGAACCCGGGCAGTTCGCTGATGCCGGAGATCTCCATGAACTCCGGGACGTCGTTGCCGAGGCGGGCGGCGTCGGCGAGCTGCATGTGCATGGCCATGATGTAGGCGCCGATGCCGAAGAACACGCCCTGGCCCAGGGTGAGCATGCCGCCGCGGCCCCACGCCAGCCCGATCCCCGCCGCCACGATGGCGAAGCAGAGGAACTTGGCGAGCAGGTTCAGGCGGAAGTCGCTCAGCACCGCCGGGGCCACCGCGAACAAGAGGAAGGCGGCGATCGCGAACCCGGCGAGCGGGGTCAGCCGGGGGTAGGCGCGGAGACGTTCCGTGAGTGCGGTCATGCCAGACTCCTTGTCCGCACGGTGAACAGACCCTGCGGGCGAACCTGCAGGAAGATGACGATCAGCACGAACACGATGACCTTCGCGATGGACGCGGTGGTCGAGTATTCGATGAAGGAGTTGAGCA
This sequence comes from Nocardia sp. No.11, assembly GCF_038752175.1. Classification (NCBI taxonomy): domain Bacteria; kingdom Bacillati; phylum Actinomycetota; class Actinomycetes; order Mycobacteriales; family Nocardiaceae; genus Nocardia; species Nocardia sp. No.11. The sequence continues at coordinate 3,800 of NZ_JBCGFB010000004.1, forward strand.
GGCCGAGCGCGAACGCCGCGATGACCGTGCCCTTGATCTGGCCGAGGCCGCCGATCACGACCACCAGGAACGCGTCGATCAGATAGCTCTGGCCGATGGTGGGGCTGGTCGAGCCGATCAGGGTCAAGGCCACACCGGCCACGCCGGCCAGGCCGGAACCGATGAAGAACGTGCTGATATCGGTGAACCGCGAAGAGATGCCGGAGGTTTCGGCCAGGCCGCGGTTCTGCACGACGGCGCGGATACGACGGCCCATCGGGGTGGTCTTGAGGACCGCGGCCAGCGCGGTCACCGCGACGATCGCCAGCACCAGGATGAAGATGCGGGTCTTGGGCACCACCGCGCCCGCGATGGTGATGCCGCCGCTGAGCCATTCGGGCACCAGCACGTTCTTGGCGGGCGCGCCGAAGATGTCACGCGCGGCCTGCTGCAACACCAGGCCGACACCGAAGGTGACCAGCAGCGTGTCCAGCGGGCGGTCGTACATGTAGCGGATCAGGCCCATTTCCAGGGCGGCGCCGAGCAGGCCGCCGATCAGGAAGCCCATGAACAACGAGACGACCAGTGAGACGCCCGCCGACGAGAAGACTTGCTGCACAACGTAGGTGGTGTAGCAGCCGGCCATGATGAATTCGCCGTGGGCCATGTTGATGACGCCCATCTGACCGAAGGTCAGCGCTAGGCCGAGGGCGGCGAGCAGAAGAATTGAACCGAGGCTCAACCCGGTGAAGAGTTGGCCGATGAGTACATCCATGTGAGTTCCCTGCGATCGGTGACCACGAGCGGCCGACCTCGAGGAGGCCCGTTCGCGGCCGGCTCGCCGCCGACCGGCCGAGACGCTGCGCCTCGGCGCGGGTATCGGCCGGTCGGTGGTGAGCCTTGGGGGCCGCGAACACGTCGCGGCCACGCGACAGCTACTTCAAGCCCTTGGCCCAGTCGTAGGACTTCAGGTACGGGTCCGGGGTGATCGCCTTGCCCGAGTCCCACACCGTGTAGATCAGGCCGTCCGGCCGGATCTCGCCGATGCGGGCGGTCTTGGTGATGTGGTGGTTGGAGCCGTCGATGGTGACGGTGCCCTCGGGGGCTTCGAAGCTGACGCCGTCAGCGGCGGCCTGCACGTCGGCCACGGCGAAGGACTTGGCCTTCTCGACGGTGTTCTTCCACAGGAAGACCGAGGCGTAGGCGGCTTCCATCGGGTCCGAGGTGGGCTTGTCGGCGCCGAAGGCGGCCTTGTAGTCGGCGACGAACTTCTTGTTCACCGGGGAGTCGACGGTCTGGTAGTAGTTCCAGGCGGTCAGCTGGCCCGCGATGTTCTGCGCGCCGATGCCGGCGACCTCCTCCTCGGCGATCGACACCGAGACCACCGGCATCTCAGCGGCTTTCAGGCCCGCGTTGGTGTACTCGCGGAAGAACGCGACGTTGGAGTCGCCGTTGAGGGTGTTGAAGACCGCGCCCGCCTTGGCGTTGCGGACCTTGTTGACGATGGTGGAGAAGTCGGTCGAGCCGAGCGGGGTGTAGTCCTCGCCCTTGATCTCGATGCCGTTGGCCGCGGCGTAGGCCTTGATCTCGCGGTTGGCGGTCTGCGGGAAGACGTAGTCCGAGCCGACCAGGTAGAGGGACTTGATGCCCTTCTGCTTGAGGTAGTCCAGCGCGGGGATGATCTGCTGGTTGGTGGTGGCGCCGGTGTAGAAGATGTTCTTGCTGTCTTCCAGGCCCTCGTACTGCACGGGGTAGTACAGCAGCGAGTTCAGGCTCTCGAACTTGGGCTTCATGGCCTTGCGGCTCGAGGAGGTCCAGCCGCCGAACACCGCGGCGACACAGTCGGAGCTGATCAGCTTCTCCGCCTTCTCGGCGAAGGTCTTCGGGTCGGAGGCGCCGTCTTCGAGGACGATCTCGATCTTCTTGCCCAGCACACCGCCCGCGGCGTTGATCTGATCGATCGCCAGCTTGGTCGAATTGGCCACGGTGACTTCGGAAATGGCCATGGTGCCCGACAGCGAGTGCAGCGAGCCCACCTTGATGGTGTCCTTGGTGGTGTCGACGCAGGATGCTGCGGTCGTGCCGGACGACGCGTCGTCGCGGGCACCGCAACCGGTGAGCAACAGGCCTGCGATGGCCACCGCGGCAGGCACCGTGAGTGCCTTGACCAAACGGGATTCAGACATGGGGCGGTTCTCCTCATCAGGTGTTACGGCGGCGCCATGCGCGCCGCAACGAACACCGCCGCGGTCTGCCCCGGTGACTGGATGTACACCGAGTTGTATACAGCGGCTGTATTCGTGAGCGGAACAGTAGAGGGAACTTGTTGCACCGGAATATCTCTCGGTCACGTGTCCGTTTCGTCTGTTTCATCCGTGTGAACAAATGCTCGGCGCCTGGTGCGGGGGGCTGCGCGCCTACGGTTGCGTAGGGACGCCACGGTGCGGCACGCTTCGAATTCGTACGACGTCGAACAGCCGGAACACGCGGCGCTCGGGCCGGGTGTGGTCAGTCGAGGAGGAGCCCAGTGGGGCACTACAAGGCGAACGTGCGTGACATCGAGTTCAATCTGTTCGAGGTGCTCAACCTCGACAAGCTCCTGGATACCGGCGCCTACGGCGACCTGGACTCCGAGACGGTGCGGCAGATCCTCGACGAGGTCAGGCGCCTGGCCGAGGGGCCGATCGCGGACTCGTTCGCCGAGGCCGACCGGCACCCCGTGGTCTTCCATCCCGACACCTTCGACATCTCCGTGCCCGAACCGTTACGCAAGACGGTCGACGCGGTGCACGAGGCGGGCTGGTTCCGCCTCGGCATGCCGGAGGGCATGGACGGCACCGCCGCCCCGAACGTGCTGATGTGGGCGATCAACGAGCTCGTCATCTGCGCCAACCCGGCGGCCAGCTTCTTCAACATGGGCCCGCTGATGGGCTCGGTGCTCTACGAGATCGGTACCGACGAGCAGAAACGCTGGGCGCGTGGCGGATTCGAACGCGGATGGCAGGGCACCATGGTGCTCACCGAGCCCGACGCGGGGTCCGATGTCGGCGCGGGCCGCACCAAGGCCGTGCCGCAGCCCGACGGATCCTGGCACATCGAGGGCGTGAAGCGGTTCATCTCCGGTGGTGACGTGGGCGAGGTGGCGGAGAACGTCTTCCACCTGGTGCTCGCCCGGCCGGAGGGCGCCGGTCCCGGCACCAAGGGGTTGTCGCTGTTCTACGTGCCGAAGTTCCTCTTCGATCCCGAGACGCTGGAGCTCGGCGATCGCAACGGCGTGTACGTGACCGGGGTCGAGCACAAGATGGGGCTCAAGTCCTCGCCGACCTGTGAGGTCACCTTCGGCGGCACCGCGGTGCCAGCCAAGGGCTGGCTGGTCGGCGACGTGCACAACGGCATCGCGCAGATGTTCAAAGTGATCGAGAACGCGCGGATGACGGTGGGCGTGAAGTCGTCCGGGACGCTGTCGACGGGGTATCTGAACGCGCTGGAGTACGCCAAGACGCGGGTGCAGGGCGCGGATCTGACGCAGATGTCGGACAAGGCGGCGCCGCGCGTCACCATCACCCATCACCCCGATGTGCGTCGGTCGCTGGCCATGCAGAAGGCCTACGCGGAGGGACTGCGCGCGGTGTATCTGTATACCGCCGCGCATCAGAACGAGAACGTGGCACAGCTCGTCTCCGGCGCCGACGCGGAGCTGGCGCACCGGGTGGACGACCTGCTGCTGCCGATCGTGAAGGGCGTCGGCTCGGAGCGGGCCTACCAGTTGCTCACCGAATCGCTGCAGACCTTCGGCGGCTCCGGCTATCTGCAGGACTACCCGATCGAGCAGTACATCCGCGACGCCAAGATCGACTCGCTCTACGAGGGCACCACCGCCATCCAGGCGCAGGACTTCTTCTTCCGCAAGATCATTCGCGATCGCGGCGTCGCGCTGGCGCACCTCAACGGGCAGATCACCGCCTACCTGGACAGCGATACCGGCCGCTTCGCCACCGAACGCGCGCTGCTGCGCACCGCCCAGGCCGATGTCGGCGCCATGGCCGCCACCCTCACCGGCTACGCCATGGCGGGCCAGACCGACCCCACCGAGCTCTACAAGGTCGGCCTCGGCTCGGTGCGCTTCCTGATGGCGGTCGGCGACCTGCTCATCGCCTGGCGTCTGCTGGTCCAGGCCGACATCGCCGCCGCGGCCCTGGCCGCCGACGCCGCCCCCAAGGACCGCCCCTTCTACCAGGGCAAGGTGGCCGCGGCCTGCTTCTTCGCCAAGAACGTCCTGCCCGAACTCGCGGCCACCAAGAACATCCTCGCCGCCATCGACAACGACATCATGTCCATCCCGGAGGACGCCTTCTGAGGACTCGCCCTACTTGATCAGGTAGGGCGAGACCGAGCTGCGGTGTTCGCTGATGTCGAGGGCCTTGCCGAGCGGGGGGAAGGCGCGTTGGGGGCAGTTGGAGCGGACGCAGACCCGGCAGCCCGCGCCGATGGGGGTGGCCGTGGCTTCGCCGAGGTCGATGCCGTCGGCGTAGACCACCCGGCCGGCGTGGCGCAGTTCGCAGCCCAGGCCGATGGCGAAGGTCTTGCTGGGCTGGCCGTAGCGGGTGGCGCGGCGTTCGACGGTGCGGGCGACCCAGAGGTATTTGCGGCCGTCGGGCATCTGCGCGATCTGGGTCATGATCTTGCCGGGGTAGGCGAAGGTCTCGTAGACGTTCCACAGCGGGCAGGTGCCGCCACTGGCGGAGAAGTGGAAACCGGTGGCGGACTGGCGTTTCGACATGTTGCCCGCGCGGTCGACGCGGACGAAGGAGAACGGTACGCCGCGCAGGCTCGGTCGTTGCAGGGTCGAGAGCCGGTGACAGATGGTCTCGTAACTCTGGGAGAAGAAGGCCGACAGCCGCTCGATGTCGTAGCGGAAGTCCTCGGCCACCTCGTGGAAGTGGGTGTAGGGCAACACCGTCGCCGCCGCGAAGTAGTTCGCCAGGCCGAGCATGGCCAGCTTGTGCGACGCCTCGGAGGCGAAATTGCCCTCCTCGACCAGCTTGTCGAGCAGCGGCCCGCATTCGAGATAGGCCAGTTCGGCGGCCAGCTTGAAGGTGCGCTGTCCGCCGGACAGGTGCGGGGAGATCTCGAGCTGCTTGGTCTCGGGATCGAAATGGTGCAGCACGCCCTCGCCCAGGTCGATCCGCTCGACAATCCGCACCCCGTGCGAGCGCAGCAGCCGGACGATCTCGGTGCTCACCTCACCGCCGTGGAACCGGATGCGCGCGGTGAGGTCCTCGGCCGCGGTGTCGAGCTCGTCGATGTAGTTCTGGCGCTGATAGAAGTAGTCGCGCACTTCCTCGTGCGGCTTGCTGATCGCGGCGCTGCCGGAACCGTCGGAGAAGCGGTCCTCGGTCGCGGCGGCCAGCTGCGCGCTGGTGTTGCGGTATCGGTTGTGCATGGCGACCAGGGCTCGCGCCATGCTCGGATGCGCCGAGACCATGTCGGCGATCTCTTGGGTGTCGGCCTCGATGCCGAGTTCGGCGTCCATCACGACTTCCTGCAACTCGGCGATGAGCCGGGTGTCGTCGTGGGCGGAGAAGAAGGCCGGGTCGACGCCGAAGACCTCGTTGATCCGCTTGAGCACGGGCACCGTCAACGGCCGCACGTCGTGCTCGATCTGGTTGAGATAGCTGGCCGAGATCTCCAGCTTCTGGGCCAGTGCGACCTGGCTCAGACCGCGCTCGGTACGCAGCTGGCGCAGCCGCGCACCGACATAGGTCTTGGCCATATGTCCAGTTTATGGGCGGTTTCGCAACCTTGCCAATGGATTCTTAACAGCGTGGGCTGAGCGATGTGTCACACCGTCGCGCTACGGTCGTCGAGTGCTGTTCAGCGATGTCGTCGCGGCCTCGGCGGCCGTGCGAGCGACCCGGTCGCGCAAGGCGAAGATCGCCGCGCTGGCCGAGCTCTTCGCCGCCGCGAGCCAGGAAGAGATCGGGACCGTTGTCGCCTGGTTGTCCGGTGAGCTGGTGCAGGGCCGGATCGGCGCGGGGTGGCGCACCGTCGCCGGTCTGGAAACCCCGCCGAGCGCCGAGCCGCGCCTGACCGTCCACGAAGTGGACGGCGTCTTCACCGCGCTCACCGGGCTCAGCGGCACCGGGTCGACGCTGCGCAGACGCGAACTGCTGACGGCGCTGTTCACCGCCGCGACCGAGGACGAACAGTCCTTCCTGATCCGGCTGCTCACCGGAGAACTGCGCCAGGGCGCGCTCACCGCGGTCGTCGTCGAGGCGCTGGCGCAGGCTACCGGTATCCCGGTCGAGGTCGTGCGGCGCGCGCACATGCTCTCCGGTCAGCTGCCCGCGACGGCCGTCGCCGCGCTCACCGGCGGCGCGGCCGCGTTGAGCGCGTTCCGGCTCGAGGTCGGCAGGCCGGTCGCGCCGATGCTCGCGTCGCCGGGCGGCTCGCTGGACGAGGCGCTGGCCGAACTCGGCCCGCAGGTGAGCGTCGAACACAAGCTCGACGGCGCCCGGATCCAGGTGCACCGCGACGGCGAGCGCGTGTGGGTCTTCACCCGCACGCTGCGCGACATCACCGCGAGCGTGCCCGAGCTGGTCGAGCTGGTCGCCGGTCTCGACTGCGCCGGCGTGGTGCTGGACGGGGAAACCCTCGCGCTGACCGACGCGGGCAGGCCGCGCCCGTTCCAGGAGACGATGAGCCGGTTCGCGACCGTCGGTGAGGACGCCAGGGAACTGCTGCTGCACCCGTATTTCTTCGACTGCCTGCACCTGGACGGCGTCGACCTGATCGACGAACCGTTGCGGGTCCGCCGCGCGGCGCTGGCCCGGGTGGCGGGCGCGCACATGATCCCGGCGGTGATCGCCCCCGATGCCGAGGCCGCCGCCGAGTACTACGACGACGCGCTGGCCGTCGGCAACGAGGGCGTGATGGTCAAGGCCCTGGACGCGCCGTACGCGGCGGGCCGGCGCGGCAAGGCGTGGCAGAAGATCAAACCGGCGCACACCCTCGACCTGCTGGTGATCGGCGCGGAGTGGGGCTACGGCAGGCGCACGGGATTCCTGTCGAACCTGCATCTGGCCGCGCGCGACCCGGAGACGGGCGAGCCGGTGATGGTCGGCAAGACGTTCAAGGGCCTCACCGACGAGCTGCTGCGCTGGCAGACCGCGGAGTTCCCGCGTCACCAGACCCACACCGACGGTCACGCCGTGTTCCTGCGCCCGCGGCTGGTCGTCGAGATCGCGCTCGACGGCGTCCAGACCAGCACCAGGTATCCGGGCGGTGTCGCGCTGCGCTTCGCCAGGGTGCTGCGCTACCGGCCGGACAAGGAGCCGGAGCAGGCCGACACCATCGACGCGGTGCGCGCGCTGAGCGTCGCGAGCTGACCTGTTCGAGACTTACCTGCAACAGTTTGGCAATCCGGTATCGGCATACGACACACTGTTCGGGTGAGCGCCGAACTAATGGTCCTGTTGATCGTCATCGTCACAGCTCTCGCATTCGACTTCACCAACGGATTCCACGACACGGCCAACGCCATGGCGACCTCGATCGCCACCGGCGCGCTCAAGCCGCGCGTGGCGGTGGCGCTCTCCGGCGTGCTGAATCTGATCGGCGCCTTTCTGTCGGTATCGGTGGCGGCGACTGTGGCCAAGGGCATCGTTCAACTGAACGACGTGGGCGGTCAGGACCTCCTCGTCATCGTCTTCGCCGGGCTGGTCGGCGGCATCCTGTGGAACCTGCTGACCTGGCTGCTCGGACTGCCGTCGAGTTCCTCGCACGCGCTGTTCGGCGGCCTGATCGGCTCGACGATCGCCGCGCTGGGCTGGAACGGCGTGATCTGGGCGTCGGGCTCGGAGGGCGTGCTGATCAAGATCGTGCTGCCCGCGATCCTGGCCCCGGTGATCGCCGCGATGGTCGGTGCCATCGCCACCTTCCTGGTGTACCGGATCACGCACGGCGTCGACGAGGACAAGGCGAACGAGGGCTTCCGCTGGGGCCAGATCGGGTCCGCGTCGCTGGTCTCGCTGGCCCACGGCACCAACGACGCGCAGAAGACGATGGGCATCATCTTCCTGGCGCTGGTGGCCTACGGCACGCTCGACAAGGACGACCACATGCCGCTGTGGGTGATGGCGGCGTGTGCGGTGGCCATCGCGCTGGGCACCTATCTCGGCGGCTGGCGGATCATCCGGACCCTGGGCAAGGGTCTGGTCGAGATCGAGTCGCCGCAGGGTCTGTCCGCCGAGTCCACCTCGGCGGCGATCATCCTCACCTCCGCGCACTTCGGGCTGCCGCTGTCGACCACCCAGACCGCGACCGGCGCGATCCTGGGCACCGGCATCGGCAAGCGCGCCGAGGTGCGGTGGCGGGTGATGGGCCGGATGGCCGTGGCCTGGCTGCTGACGCTGCCGATGGCAGGCATCGTCGGCGCGATCTGCTGGGCCATCGCGCACCTCATCGGTGGCCTGGCCGGCGTCCTGGTGGTGTTCGCGATCCTGATCGCCGGCGCGCTCGGCATCTACCTCCGGTCGCGGCGTGACCCGGTCGGCACCCACAATGTGAACGAGTGGCCCGAGGGTGTGCCGCCCGCGGCGACGCCGTCGTCGGTCGAACAGAACCACGCCGGGTAGAAGGGAGCGAACGTGCATACCGTGATCACGAATCTGAGTTCACTGTGGGAAGTGGTGCTGGCCGCGCTGGTCTTCGGCGCCGGGGTGCCCGCGGTCTTCGCCTTCGCGGTGCGGTGGTGGGCCCAGGCGGAGACGGTCGACGCCGAGGGTCGCGTCCGCCGGAACTACCCGGCGCTGGCCGGTGCGCTGATCTGTGTGGTCGTCATCGTCATGGTGGTGATCACCGGAATCCTGTTCACCGCCAAGGCGTTCATCGCCCATCAGTTCGGCATCCATCTGTTCGGTCAAGCATGAGCGAGGACGCGATGACAGATCCGATTCCCACTCCCGCCGTTCGGGGCAACCTGCTCTCCCGCGTGCTCGGCTGGCTGCGCGCCGGGTATCCACAGGGCATCCCGCAATCGGACTATGTCGCGCTGTTCGCGGTCCTGCACCGGCACCTCACCGACTACGAGGTGGTGGTCATCGGGGAGAAACTGATCGAAGCCAACCCGAACCGGGAATCGATCAGCGAGGCGGAGATCGAAGCGGCCATCGCCGATTTCGCCAAGCAGCAACCGGCCCCCGACGACGTCTCACGGGTGGCCTCGCATCTGGCCGCGGGTGGCTGGCCATTGGCCGAGCCGCTCGACGAAGGTGAACCGGCGCCCGAACAGAACTGACGTTACCCGCGCGACAATTACGCTGGGCCAGGGGAATTCGTGGCAGCACCGATTTCCGATTCGCCCGGATGCCCGGCGGGTGCGCGCTAGCATGCACGGGTGGTTCGGCGTGTGGATGAAACCGATAGTGGTCGTAGTTACGGTGGATTGTCGCGCCAGCAGCGAGTGGCCATGCGGCGTAACCGGTTGACCGATGCCGCACTGGAACTATTCGGCACCCAGGGTTATTCGTCGACCTCGATCGAACGTCTGTGCGCGACCGCGAATGTGTCGACCCGCAGTTTCTACGAGGACATCGGCAGTCGCGAGGCGCTGCTGATCGCGCTGGTCGACCGGCTCAACACCGCCGCGCTGCACCGTGTCGACGAGGCGCTGGCCCGCACCAGCGAGCAGCCGCTGGTGGTGCGGGTGGTGGAGAGCTTCCGCGCCTTTCTCGCCGTGACCTGCCGGGATCGCCGCGCGGCCAGGGTGTTCTACGTCGAGGTGGTCGGTGTGAGCCCGGCGGTGGAGGAGTGGCGACGCGCGCAGCGGCGATCGGTCTCCGGCCTGCTCACCAGGGAAGCCCAGCGCGCCGCCGCGCGCGGTGAAGCGGAATCGCGCAGCGTGCACCTGTTCACGCTGGCGTTGATCGGCGCGGTGAATTCCCTGGCCCAGGAGATGGTGCACGCGACCGTTCCCGGTGACGCGATCTCGGTCGACGAGATCTGCGACGAGATCGCCTATTTCATCCGGTCCGGGCTGTCGGTCCGTACCTCGGCGCTGCCGACCTGAACGCACGAAAAAGGGAGGCGTCCGATCGGATGCCTCCCTTTTCGGGTGTGCGGAGAATCAGATACCCATGCCCTGGGCGAGCATCGGCCACGACTCGTGCAGCGCCTGCTCCCAGTACGGCCAGTAGTGGGTGCCGACCGGGTTGAACATGTAGGTCGCCGGGATGTTCAGCGAGTCCAGCTTGGTCTTCAGGTTCTGTGTGCACGCGTTGGTCGCGGCTTCGATCGCGACGCCGAGGCCGAGGTTGACCACGCCCATCGGGCCGTTGCCCTCGGTGTAGTACCGCACGTCCTCCATCACCGGCAGGCCGCTGCCGCTGGAGATGTAGAGGTTGGTGCCGCGCAGCTTCTCGGCGTTGAGGACCGGGTCGTTGGCGACCCAGGCCGGGTCGTTGTCGGCGCCGTACATGTTCTCGGTGTCACCGCCCGCCCAGGTCTCCACGGAGAACTTGACGAACTGCCTGCCCATGGGGTCGGCGATCTGCGCGCAGCCGGAGTAGGCGGCGACGGACTTGAACAGGCCCGGCTTGGCCTCGGCCAGCTGCAGCACCGAGGTGCCGGAGGTGGACAGGCCGGCCAGCGAGTTGAGGCCGGTCGAGTTGAGGGTGCTGTCGAGCAGCGGGGGCAGCTCCTGGGTGAAGAAGGTGTTCCACTTGTTCAGGCCCAGGCGCGCGTCTTCCTTCTGCCAGTCGGCGTAGTAGCTGCCGCGGCCGCCGATCGGCTGGATGACATTGACCTGCTTGTCGGCCAGGAAGCCGAGCGCGTTGGTCTGCGCGGCCCAGCTGGCGGTGCCCTCACCGGCGTCGAGGCCGTTGAGCAGGTAGAGGTTGGGGGCGGGCTTGGACTCGTCGACCGGGCGCTGCACGTCGACGGTGATGTCCTTCTTCATCGCCGCCGAGTACACCTTCAGGTGCCAGGTGCGCCCGTCCTTGACGATCGACGACACGGCCGAGGGCTTCTCGGGTTCGGCCGATGCGGCGCCGCCTGCGATCACGGCCACCGACAGCGCGGCGGTCAGAGCCACGGCGGTGGTGCGCAGTGCGGCCACGGTACGTACAGCAGAGAGCTTCATCGAACAGTCGGTTCCAGTCCACGGGCCGTGTCGGCGCCGTCATCGCAGTGCTTCCCCCCTTGGCCGAACGATGCGCGCTCGACGGCTGCGGGGCTGTCAGATCCTCCGACACTCTATGTCCTCCGGCGGGACAGAATCGTTACTGGTTCACAATTGGCAGTGACCTCGAGCACGGTTAACGACCGCGCAATACTGCCCGCGAATCGGAAATACCGCCGCAACCAGCCGCTCTTATGGTGACGGCTATGGGTAAGGAAATCCCCGGCGGCGCGTCGGCCGGGATCGAGATCAGCGGGTTGAGCAAGTCGTTCCGGGTGGGTCGCGACACCGTGCGCGCGCTCGACTCGGTCGATCTGCGGACGTCGAACGGCGCATTCCTCTCCCTGCTCGGCCCATCGGGTTGCGGTAAATCGACCGTTTTGCGAATTCTGGCCGGTTTGGACGAACCCACCGCGGGCACCGCCACCATCAACGGGCTGACGCCGGAGCGCTTGCGCGGCGGTCATCAGCTCGGGATCGCCTTCCAGGATTCGGCGCTGCTGCCCTGGCGCAGCGTGGAGTCGAACGTCCGGCTGCCGTTGCAGGTCGCCGGGTTACCCGCCGAACCGGAGCGGATCGCCGAACTGATCGCGCTGGTCGGCCTGGAGGGCTTCGAGAAGGCCAAGCCGGCACAACTGTCCGGCGGTATGCGCCAACGGGTTTCGATCGCGCGGGCACTGGTGGTGCAGCCGTCGGTGCTGTTGCTCGACGAACCGTTCGGCGCTCTCGACGATATGACCCGGCAGCGGCTGAACCTGGAGCTGCTGCGGATCTGGACCGAGAAGCCCGCCACGACGCTGATGGTCACCCACGGCATCGGCGAGGCGGTATTCCTTTCCGATGTGGTCGCGGTGATGAGCCCGCGCCCCGGCCGGGTACTGGAACTCGTCGACATCGATCTGCCGCGCCCGCGCACGCCCGAAATGATGCGGACGCCGGAATTCCACAAGCTCTGCGATTACCTGTCCGAGCTGCTGTTCGGCCGCGGTGGTGTGGCATGAGCGCGGCACTGGCGGAGCCAGGGCCGCCGGTCGAGGCGACGGGCGCGCGGCCACCGGTGAGCGCGGTCCGCGCGCGGCGGGGAATCGGTGGCCACCGGCTGGCGGGTGCGCTGGGCGTGGCCGCGCTGATCGCGCTGTGGTGGGTGCTGGCGGCCGCGGGCGTGGCCGGTGGCACGGTGCCGACGCCGTGGCGGGTGCTGTCGACCATGTGGGCGGACGGTTGGGGTCTGTACGGCCCGAATTTCCGGGTGACCGCGGCGGGCGCGCTCCAGGGCTTCCTGTGGGGCAACGCGCTCGCGATCGGGCTCGCCGCGCTGATCATGCTGATTCCGCGCATCGAGCCGCTGGCTACCCAGCTGGCCATCCTGAGTTACTGCACACCGCTGGTCGCCCTCGGCCCGATCATCCTGGTGGTCTTCGGCGGGCGCACCCCGACGGTGTTCCTGGCCGCCATGTACTGCTTCTTCACCACCATGGTCGGCGCGGTCACCGGCCTGCGCTCGGCCGATCCGGCGAGCCTGGACCTGGTGCGCGCCTACGGCGGCGGCCGCTGGCAGCAGCTGTACCGGGTGCGGGCGATCGCGGCGCTGCCGAATACGTTCGCCGCCTTGAAGATCGCCGCGCCGTCGGCGGTGCTCGGCGCGATCATCGGCGAGTACCTGGGCGGGGTCGACAGCGGGATCGGGGTCGCGCTGACGGCCGCGCAGACCGCCTACAACGTGCCGCGCACGTGGGGGATGGCGCTGGCCGCCGCCGCGCTGGCCGGGCTGGGCTACCTGCTGGTGGCCGTGGCAGCGCGACTGATCACCCCGTGGACGGCGACGACGGAGGAGCGGCGATGACGACCACCGTGCTGCGCCGGATCGGCCGGTTCCTGCTGCCGCTGGCGACCTCGCTGATCCTGCTGCTGGCCATCTGGTCGCTGTTCTTGCGGGCGTTCCCGCAGATCGGGCCCAGGGTCGGCAAGACGCCCTCGGACATCTGGCGCTACCTGGTGACCGCGCCGGGCGCCGCGACCGCCCGGCAGGCGATTCTCGACGACCTCGCGATCACCCTGCGCGACGCCACGATCGGCTTCACCGTCGGGATGCTCGGCGCGCTGGTGGTGGCCGCGCTGTTCGTGCTGTTCTCGGCGGTGCAGCAGACGTTCATGCCGGTGGCGATGCTGCTGCGGTCGGTGCCGCTGGTGGCGTTGAGCCCGATCGTGGTGCTGGTGTTCGGTCGCGGCACCGCGGGGGTGGCGGTGCTGACCGCGATCGTGGTGTTCTTCCCGGCCCTGGTGATGATCATGACCGGACTGCGCGAAGCGCCCAGGCAGGCCATGGAATTGGTGACCGCCTACGGCGGCACGCGGTGGACCCGGCTGCGGATGGTCGCGGTGCCCGCCGCGCTGCCCTCGGTGTTCGCCGCGGCGCGGGTCTCGGTGCCGGGCGCGCTGATCGGTGCGCTGCTGGGTGAATGGCTCGGCAGCGGAACGGGATTGGGCGCCAGTCTGGTGCGCGCCATTCCGATGTTCCAGTACAACCGGCTGTGGGCCTCGATCGTGGTGGTGACCGTGGTGTCGGTCCTGCTCTACGCGATCGTCGGGGTGATCGAGAATCTGGTGCTCGCGCGATTCGGGCCGAGCGCCGGAAAGGCCTGATCCGGGAGGGAATAGCGGCGGAACGCGGACGCAAAGAGTACGAAACGCGGCGAAACTACATTCGGCGCATGAACAGTATCGACCGTCGTTCCTTTCTCCGCTATTCCGCGCTGACCGGCGCCGCGCTCGGTGGGGCGGGTCTGCTCGCCGCGTGCGGTGGCAGTTCGGGCAGTTCCTCGAACGGCTCGACCGATGACGGTTCGAAATACGGCAAGGTCGCGGTGCAGTTGTCGTGGCTGAAGAACATCGAATTCGCGGGCGAGTATTTCGCCGATTCGAAGGGATATTTCAAGGATGCGGGATTCGGTGCGGTAGACCTCATCGCGGGTGGTGCGGCGAGTACCTCGGTGGAAGCCGGGCTCGATACCGGGAAGGTGTGGATCGGGCTGTCCGCGCCGCAGACCACCGCGCCCGCGATCCTGGAAGGACTACCCGCCAAGATCGTCGGCGCGACCTATCAGAAGAATCCGTTCGCGATCGTCAGCTCGGCGGGCAAACCCATCACCTCGCCCGCGGACATGAAGGGCCGCAAGATCGGCGTGCAGGACACCAACCAGCTGATCTTCAGCGCCCTGCTGGCCGCCAACGGGATCAAGCCGGGCGAGGTGACGGTGGTGCCCGCGCAGTTCGACCCGACACCGCTGGCCAACGGCGAGGTCGACGGCTGGGTCAGCTACGTGACCAACGAGCCGATCACCCTGGCCGCCAAGGGCTTCGCCAACAGCCACTTCCTGTTCGCCGATTTCGGCCTGCCGCTGGTCGCGGAGACGCTGACGGTCACCCAGAACACGATCGACTCCGAGCGCGACAAGCTCAAGGCGTTCCTGATCGCGGAGATCAAGGGCTGGAAGGACGCCGTCGCCGATCCCGCCGAGTCGGCCCGGCTGGCCGTCGAGGTCTACGGCAAGGACCAGAAGCTCGAGCTCGGCGAGCAGACCAAGGAGGCCATCGCGCAGAACGACTTGGTCGTCTCGGCCTCGACCAAGACCGACGGCCTGCTGTCGATGACCGACGCGCTGATCGAGCAGAACATCGCCGCGCTGCGCACCGCGAAGATCGACATCAAGGCCGAGCAGCTGTTCGACCTGTCGATCCTGCGCGAGGTCTACGCCGAGAACCCCGGGTTGAAGTAGTCCTAGATCGCCAGGCCGACCGTCGCCGATCCGAAGTCGCGGCGGGCGGCCAGGCGCAGGCCCGCGCGGGAGGCGAGGAAGTCGGCGGTGACGAAGACGGCGGTCTCGGCCGGGGTGCGCGGGCCCGATTCGAGGCCGGCGGGCACGTGCAGGCGGGCCAGGGTGGGCTCGTCGAAGCCGCCCGCGCGCAGGTCGTCGAGGCGACGGGCCTGGTCGGCGGGGGTGCCGAGCGCGGCGAGGTAGCCCAGCTCGGGTAGTCGTAAGGCGACGGTGAGCAGTGGGATCTCGAAGCGCGGCTCGTTGGCCAGCACCACGATGCCGGTGCTGCTGTCGATCTCGCCCGCGGCGGAGAGGGTGTTGAGGTAGCGGTGCGGCCAGTCCACGACGACCTCGGCCCCGGGGAACGAGGCCGGGTCGGCGAACTCGGGACGCGAATCGCAGATGCTGACCCGGTAGCCGATCATCCGGGCCTGCGCGGCCAGGGTGGCGGCATAGGCGTTGGCGCCGAAGATGATCAGGCGCGGCGGCGGGCAGTAGGAGGCGACGAACAGGTCGGACTCGGGCAGCGCGACGAGCTCGGTGGCGTGCTTGCGGTCGGTGACCAGATGCTGGCCGATGACGTCGGGATCCTGGTTCCACACCACGGTGAACACGGTGACCCGGCGATGGGCCTGGATATCGGCGGCGATAGCGGGGAATTCCGGGAAATCGCGGCAGGAGAACGGCTCGATGAAGATGTCGACGAGTTCGCCGTCGTCGGATCCCGATTCCATTCCGGTGATCAGGCTGTAGCGACGGAGTTGCCGGATCCCGGTCTGCGCGGCTTCCAGTGCCGCCTCGTAGACCGTCTCCTCCAGGCGCCCGGAAGCAATGGATCCGAAGACTCCGCCATTGGGTGTGACGAGCATTCCCGACCCGATCGGCAGCGCGTTCGTGCCGATGGTACGGACCACGGTGGCGAGGCCGCCGGTACGGCCCGAATGCCACACTCGCAGAAGGTCATCGAGGATATCGCGCATATCTCAAAACTCCGATCACCGTGCGCCGACTACCGGGAAATCGCGATCGTTCCCTGTCGCCAAGTCGTCGCACGTGACGCACACCATATCCTGACTGGTGCCCAAATAGGAACCGGCTCCCACATCGCCTACGGTCGCTGCCGAAATGGCGTCCCAGTGCTTGTTCTCGATCACAGCGGGGTGACCGGGTGTGTCGGAGAACACAGCGCGTGCCAGCCCGCTCTCGCTCGCCCGGGCCGCGGCGAGTACCCGTGCGACCACATCGGCCCCGATATCGGGAGTGTCGACGGGCAGGAACGCCACATACCGGGTGCCCGCCGCGGTGGCCGCGCGCAAGCCGGCGCGCACCGTCGCCGACAGCCCGGTGGCCCAGTCCGCGACCCAGCGCCACTCGGTGCCTGGCGGCAGCCCGACGACGGCCGGATCGGGGCCGGTGGCACCGAGCAGAACGATCACCGGATCGCAGCCGCCGTCGCGCAGGGCGGTGATCGCCGCGCGCAGCCAGGCGCCGTCCTCGGCGAGTGCCTTGGGTTTGCCGTAGCGGGTGCCCGCGCCCGCCGCGAGGACGACGCCCGTGCACGCCGACGGCACGGGCGGGTCGATCGGGGGCATAGCGGTGAAGGTAATGGCGCAATGTTGCCGCTCGATTACGGCAGGGCAGCGCGAGGACGACGACACGCCGACGTGACCGACCGCACATCGGTGGCCCGTGGCCGGGGATGGGGAGATGCTGGATCGATGACGAGCGAAGCGATCGGCCTCGCGGGATTCAACGAACTCCCCGCCGCGGCCGCCGAGACGGCATTGCTTGCCTGTTGCTCCGCACCGGGCTGGGCGCGGGCGATCGCCGCGGCGCGGCCCTACCCCAGCACGGACGCGCTGCTGGCGGCGGCCGATGCCGCCTCGGCCGCGCTCGATGACGCCGAGATCGACGCGGCGCTGGCCGGTCACCCGCGGATCGGGGATCGCCCGACCTCGGCGGCTTCGGCCCGCGAGCAGGCCGGCGGCGCCGGCGACGCCGTCAAGGCCGCGCTGGCCGCGGGCAACCGCGACTACGAGGCCAAGTTCGGCCATATCTATCTGGTTTGCGCGGCGGGACGCGGCGGCGAGGAGTTGCTCGCCGTCCTGCGGGCGCGGCTGGACAACGATCCGTCGACCGAGAGGCAGGTCATGCGCACCGAACTGGGGAAGATCAACCGGCTCCGCCTGGCCCGATTGGTGGCGGCGTCGTGACCGGGCTGAGCACGCACGTGCTCGACGCCGTGCGCGGTGTGCCCGCGGCGGGCGTCGCCGTGTGGCTGACGCGTGGCGAGCAGCGCCTCACCGAGGCGCTGACCGATGCCGACGGCCGGGTGAAAGAACTTGCCGCCGGGTTGAATCCGGGCGATTACCGCCTGTTCTTCGATACCGGTAGCTATTTCGCGGCGCAGGGAGTCGAGACCTTCTATCCCGAGGTCTGCGTCGCGTTCACGGTGGGTGAGCAGCCGCATCTGCATGTGCCGCTGCTGTTGTCGCCGTTCTCCTATTCCACCTACCGAGGGAGCTGAGCGAACAGATGGCATTGAGTGGTCCGATCGAGCTGACCGACAACCGCTACGGCAAGGCCGAGAACCGGGTTGTGCGTTTCCACAAGCAGAACGCGCGCCACGAGATCCGTGACGTGAACGTCTCGACCACGCTCCGTGGTGATTTCGCGGCGGCCTACACCGAGGGTGACCAGCGTCACGTCCTGCCCACCGACACCCAGAAGAACATGGCCTACGTCTTCGCGAAGCGACCCGGACTCGACACCGTCGAGGAGTACGCGATCGCGCTGGCCAAGCATTTCACCGACACCGTGGAGCCGGTGACGAGCGCGCGCATCGATGTGGATTCCTATGGGTGGCAGCGGGTCTCGATCGGGGGCGAGGAGCACGATCACACCTGGGTGCGGCAAGGGCCGGAGGTGCGCACCGCCGCGGTGACCGTCGCGGGCACCGGCGCTGATCAGCGCACCTGGGTGATCGGCGGGATCAAGGACCTGGTGGTGCTCAAGTCCACCGGGTCGGAGTTCGCCGACTTCCTCACCGACGAGTACACGACCCTGGCGCCCACCCACGACCGGGTGCTGGCCACCTCGCTGATCGTGCAGTGGCGCTTCGCCGAGATCAGCGGATTCGACTGGGACGAGGTGTACGACGGCATCAGGGCCACGCTGCTCGAGCTGTTCGCGACGACCTACTCCAAGGCCTTGCAGCAGACCCTGCACGCGATGGGTACCGCCGCGCTGCAACGATTCCCGGTGCTCGCCGAGATCCGGTTGTCGGCGCCGAACAAGCACCATTTCGACTACGACCTCGCCCGATTCGGGATCGAGAACAACGGTGAGGTCTTCTGGGCGGCGGACCGCCCGTACGGCTCCATCCACGCGACCTTGCAGCGCGCGGACGCACCGGAGGCGGGCATCGCATGGCAGCCGTGAGCGCGCCCGATCTGCTGATCGCCGGTTGCGCGGTGGTGACCGTCGACGCGGTCGGCACCGAATACCGCGACGGCTGGGTCACGGTGCGGGGCAACCGGATCGACGCGATCGGCGCGGGCACGCCGCCGGAATTCGGGCCGTCGGTGGCGCGGATCGACGGGCGCGGCTGCGTGCTCACGCCGGGGCTGGTCAACACCCACCACCACCTGTATCAGTGGATCACCCGTGGGCTGGCCGCCGACAACACCCTGTTCGAATGGCTGACCACGCTGTATCCGGTGTGGGCGCGGATCGACGAGAAGTCGGTGCGGGTGGCGGCGACCGGCGCGCTGATCTCGCTGGCGCGCAGCGGCTGCACCACGTCCTCGGACCATCACTACGTCTTCCCGCGCTCAGGCGGCGATCTGCTGGCCGCCGAGATCGGTGCGGCCTCGGCGGTCGGGCTGCGGTTCCATCCGGCGCGTGGGTCGATGGATCTGGGGCAGAGCAAGGGCGGGTTGCCGCCCGACGACGTGGTCGAGTCGATCGACGACATCCTGGCCGCGAGCAGCGCGGCGATCGAGCAGTGGCACGATCCGTCCTTCGACGCGATGGTGCGAATCGCGCTCGCGCCGTGCTCGCCGTTCTCGGTGACCGCGGACCTGATGCGGGAATCGGCCGCGCTGGCCAGGTCGGCGGGCGTGCGGCTGCACACCCACCTGGCCGAGACCGTCGACGAGCAGGACTTCTGCCGGTCGAGCTTCGGGTGTACCCCCGCGCAGTACATGGAACAGCTGGGCTGGCTCGGTGACGACGTCTGGTTCGCCCATGCCGTGCACCTCGACGATCCGGCGATCGCCGCGATGGCGCGCACCGGGACCGGCGTCGCGCACTGCCCCACCTCCAACGGCAGGCTGGGCGCTGGCATCGCACGGACCGCGGATCTGGTGGCCGCCGGGGTGCCGGTCGGGCTGGGTGTCGACGGCGCGGCCAGCAACGAGTCGAGTTCGATGATCGAGGAACCGCGCAACGCGCTGCTGTACGCGCGGGCCGTCGGCGGGCCACGCGCGATGACCGTGCGCGCCGCGCTGGAGCTGGCGACGATGGGCGGGGCGCGGGTGCTGGGCCGGGCCGCCGAGATCGGGTCGATCGAGCCGGGCAAGCTGGCCGATCTGGCGCTGTGGCGGCTCGACACTCCGGCGCACGCGGGGATCGAGGACCCGGTCGTGGCGCTGGTGCTCGGGTCGGCGCCGCCGCTGGCCGCGTTGCTCGTCGACGGGCGCGAAGTGGTGCGCGACGGGGTCGTCACCACCGTGGACGAGGCGTCCGCCGGGGCCGACGTCGCCCAGGCCCAGGCCACCCTGCTGGCCGGCGCGTGAGCGCGTCCAGGTGCGCTGAGCTGCCCTTTCGGCGCACACTGGAGGGCGTACACCGGGTTAACCGCCGCGCAATCTGCGGCGGGCGTCGCGCAACATCGTGGCAACTCCCGGCCCCTACTGTGGCCGGTGAGGTAAGCGAGGTGAACGTGGATCTGGACACTGTTCGAGAGGTGGTTCTCGCCCGTGATCGCGCCGACCTGGCCCAGGTCGGCGCCGGGAGCGCGGTCCTGGCCGGTGGCACGTTCCTGTTCTCCGAACCGCACGATCGGCTCGATCGGCTCGTCGACATCACCACCCTCGGCTGGGCGCCGATGCTGGAGCGCGGCGACGGGCTCGAGATCGCCGCGACCTGCACGCTGGCCGACTTCGCGGGCGCGCGTCCCGGCCGGGAACTGGGGTCGGCCGTCCTGCGGCCCGAGTGGCCCGGGACGGCGCTGTTCGCGCAGTCCTGTCGGGCCCTGCTGGCCTCGCACAAGATCTGGCGCACCGCGACCGTCGGCGGGAACGTCTGCCTGTCGCTGCCCGCCGGTGCGGTCCTCGGCGCGCTGGTGGCGCTGGACGCGACGGCCGTCATCTGGCCGCGTGGTGGTGGGGAACGTCGAATTCCATTGCGGGACTTCGTCACCGGCCCCGGCGAGAACATTCTCGCCGCCGGTGCCGTCGTCCGCTCGTTCCTGGTGCCGACGGCGAGTCTGTTGGCGCGCACCGGTTTCCGCAAGATCGCGCTGGCCCCGCTCGGACGTTCCGGGGCGGTGGTGATGGGCAGGCGCGAGGCCGATGGACGGTGCGCGATCACCGTCACCGCCGCGACGGTGCGGCCGGTGGTGCTCGACTTCGACACGGTGCCCACCGAATTCGATCTCGCGGCCGCGCTGGCCGAGCTGGAGCCGCAGGTGTGGTTCGACGATCCGCACGGTGCGCCGGACTGGCGCGCGCACGTCACCGGGTTGCTGGCCGCCGAGGTGGCCGCCGAACTCAGGGGGTCCTCGTGAGCTCAGGACCGCGCGTCGTAGGCGGCGCGGGCGCGCAGCACCTGATCCATGTGCTGCTCGGCCCAGCCCTTGATGGTCCGCATGACCGGCAGCAGTTCCTCGCCGAGCGGGGTCAGCCGGTACTCCACCCGGACCGGCACCTCGGGCAGCACGGTGCGCGCGAGCAGGCCGTCGCGTTCCAGATTGCGCAGGGTCTGGGTGAGCATCTTCTGGCTCACACCGGCCAGTCGCTGGTTGACCTCGCTGTAGCGCAGCGGGCCCTCGGCCAGCGCGTTGATCGCCAGGCTGACCCATTTGTCGCCGATCCGGTCCAGCAGCTGCCTGGCCGGGCACTCGGCCACGTAGGCGTTGTAGGCCGCGCCCGCCTCGGCGCGGCGCTCGGCGGCGGTGCGTGTGGTCATGGCTCTCCCTCGCGTGCGGTACGCACTTCGCAGTGCGTACTTCCCGATAGAGAGTAGCTCTCCCTAGGTTCGACATGTACCTACGGAAGAGAGAGAAATCATCATGCGCGCAGTGGTCGTCCACAGTTTCGGCGGACCGGAAGCACTCGAACTCGTCGACGTTCCCGTCCCCGCGCCCGGACCGGGCCAGGTCCGGATCCGGGTCTCGGCGGCGGCGGTGAATCCCGTCGACGCGGTGACCAGGGCGGGCGCCCTGGTCGAGGCCGGGCTGATGGCGCCGCGCCCGGTGACGGGGATCGGCTGGGACGTGGCGGGCGAGATCGACGAGGTCGGTGCCGGGGTGACGGGGTTCGTTGCCGGTCAGCGGGTGATCGGGCTGCGGGATCTGCTCGACCGGTCGCTGGGCAGCTACGCCGACTATCTGGTGCTCGATGCCTCGGCGGTGGCGCCCGCGCCCGCCGGACGGTCCGCGATCGAGGCGGCCACCCTGCCGTTGAGCGGGCTGACCGCGGTCCAGGCGCTGGATCTGCTCGACCTCGCCGAGGGCGACACCCTGCTGGTGACCGGTGCGGCCGGCGCGGTGGGCGGGTTCGCGGTCGAGATCGCCGCGCGGTGGCGCGGACTGCGGGTGGTCGCGCAGGTGGGCGACGCCGATGCCGATCTGGTGCGGGAACTGGGCGCCGAGTGGGTGGTGTCGCGCGAGGCCGCCGATCTGGCCGAGGCGGTGCGCGCGGTGGTGCCCGGCGGCGTCGACGCCGTACTGGACACCGCGGGGCTGAGCACCAGGGCACTGGCCGCGGTGCGCAACCGGGGTTCGTTCGTCACCGTGGTCGCTGGTGCGGACCCGATCCCGTTGCGCGGCATCCGCGTTCACCACGCCTGGATCAGCGCCGACGGTGCCGCCCTGGCCACCCTCGCCGGCTACGACCTCACCCTGCGGGTGGCCGACACGCTGCCGCTGGAGCAGGCGGTACGGGCCCACACCCGGCTCGCCGAGGGCGGCCTGCGCGGCCGGCTCGTGCTGACCACGGCACCAGGAGGTGGTTCATGAGACTGGACATCGACGGACGCGCGGTCGAGGTGACCGCGCGTCCCGGGCAATGCTTGCGCACCCTGCTGCGCGAACAGGGCGAGCTCGCGGTCAAGCGGGGCTGCGACTCCGGCGATTGCGGCGCGTGCTCGGTCCTGCTCGACGGCGAACCGGTCCACTCCTGCCTGATTCCCGCGCACCGCGCCGACGGGCGCAGCGTCACCACCGCCGCCGGTCTGGCCGATACCGACGGACCGAACGCGGTGCAGCGTGGCTTCGTCGAGCACGCCGGGTTCCAATGCGGTTACTGCACTGCGGGAATGGTGGTCACGGCGACCGGTCTGGCCGCCGGTCGGGGTGACGCCACCGCACAGGTCGCCGCGCAGGCCGACCGGTCCGCGGTCATCGACGCCGAGCGAGCCGAGCTGCTCAAGGGGAATCTGTGCCGCTGCACGGGCTATCGCGCCATCGCCGACGCCCTCTCGGCCTCCTGTGCATCACTGTGCACAACTACGTCCACCCCCGCACCCGGCGCGGGCGACCATGTCGGCGAATCCCGCAGCGCCCATTCTGTGGAGACGGCCGCCGATGATCGGGAGGATCGGCCGGGCGGTGCCGTGGCAGCAGCGAGGTCGGCCGGTGCGGGCGTCGAGGAGGTGCGGTCGGCCGATCGCAGGGAGGGATCTCCGGCCGACAAGGCGGACGCTTCGCAGGTCGACGCGCGGACCGGAGCCGATCACGTGGCCGGCTTTGGCGCGGGTCAGGTGGCCGGCTCGGGGGAGGGCCAGATGGTCGGCGCGAGTGACGACCAGGTGGGTTCGGGTGCACCGCTGATCGCGAGGGGCCCGTCGGTGGATTCCTATGTCGCCGGTGAGTCAGGGGAGGACGAGGTCACCGTCGTGTCCGCGGTGGTGGGGCCCGAGGTGGGCGGTGCCGCGGTGGGGGCGGTCGAGGCTCGGGTCGATGCGACGATGCGGCGCGAGCACGGTCCCGGCCAGATGGGTGACGGGGTGCGGGCGCCGGCGAGCACGCGGATCGTGCGCGGCGCAGAACCGTTCACCCTCGATCTGGTGCCCGGGGCGGGCGAGCGGATGCCGCCCGTCGCGCCGTGGCATCTGGCCGTGCTCACCAGCCCGCATCCGCACGCGCGGATCGTGTCCATCGATACCGCCGCGGCGGAGGCGATTCCGGGGGTGCGGCTGGTCCTGACCCACGCGGACGCGCCCGCCACGGCCTTCTCGACGGCACGGCACGAATTCCGGGAGGACGATCCCGACGACACCTTCGTCCTCGATCGCACGGTGCGGTTCGCGGGCCAGCGGGTGGCCGCGGTGGTGGGGCAGACCCTGGACGCGGCCAAGGCCGGAGTGCGCGCGCTGCGGGTCGAATACGACCTGCTGCCAGCTGTTTTCGAGCCCGAGTCCGCGCTGGCGGCCGACGCTCCGAAGCTGCACGGCGACAAGCCGGAGTCGGCGCGGATCGCCGATCCGGAGCGCAATCTCGTTGCCGAGATCCATGGCGGGGTCGGTGATTTCGAGGCCGGAATCGATGGCGCGGCGAAAGTGGTGCGCGGGGTGTGGCATTCGCCCCGGGTGCAGCACGTGCACCTGGAAACCCACGGCGGCGTCGGCTGGCTGGACGAGACCGGCAGGCTCGTCGTCCGGTCGAGCACCCAGGTGCCGTTCCTGGTGCGCGACGAGTTGTGCCACGTGTTCGGGCTCGATCGGGATCGGGTGCGGGTGTTCGCGGCCAGGGTCGGCGGCGGCTTCGGGGCCAAGCAGGAGATGCTGGCCGAGGATCTGATCGCGCTGGCGGTGCTGCGGACGGGGCATCCCGTGCAGTACGAGTTCACCAGGACCGACGAATTCACCTCCGCCACCTGCCGGCACCCGATGCGGGTCGCGGTCACCGCGGCGGCCGACGCTGCGGGCCTGCTGACCGCGCTCTCGGTCGACGTGCTCACCGACGCGGGCGCCTACGGCAACCACAGCGCGGGCGTGATGTTCCACGCCGTCGGCGAATCGGTGGCGGTGTACCGCTGCCCGAACAAGCGGGTCGACGCACAGGCGGTGTACACCAACAACGTTCCCTCCGGCGCGTTCCGCGGCTACGGGCTCGGCCAGGTGATCTTCGGCGTCGAGTCGGCCATCGACGAACTGGCCAGGGAGCTCGGCATCGATCCGTTCGAATTCCGGCGCCGCAATGTCGTCGTTCCCGGCGACCGGTTCACCGGCGCCGACGTCGACGAGGGCGACCTCACCTTCGGCAGCTACGGCCTCGACCAGTGCCTCGACACCGCCCAGCGGGCACTGCGCCGGGGCAACGGCGTCACCGCGCCGGACCCGGATTGGCGCATCGGCGAGGGGATGGCCGTGGCGATGATCGCCACCGTGCCCCCACGCGGCCACCACGCCGACGCCACCGCCCGCCTGCTCCCCGACGGCACCTACGAGATCGGTGTCGGCACGGCGGAATTCGGCAACGGCACCACCACGGTGCACGCGCAGCTGGCCGCGACCGCGCTGGCCACGACCGCCGACCGGATCCGGATCCGGCAGTCCGACACCGACGTCGTCGGACACGACACCGGCGCGTTCGGTTCCACCGGTACCATGGTCGCGGGCAAGGCCGCCTACGCGGCGGCGCTGGAATTGCACGCGATGCTGCTGGCCAGGGCCGCGAAGGTCAGCGGGCACCCGGAACGCGACTGCGTGCTGTCGGCGGCCGGGGTGCGATGCGGCGCCGAGCTGATGACCGCCGAGGAACTGCTCGCCGACGGGGAGCTGATCGCGCACGGCACCCACGCGGGGACCCCGCGCTCGGTGAGTTTCAATGTGCACGCCTTCCGGGTGGCGGTCCGGCCGGGCACCGGCGAGGTGCGCGTCCTGCAATCGATCCAGGTGGCCGACGCGGGCACCGTGGTCAATCCGGTGCAGCTGCGCGGTCAGGTGGAGGGCGGGGTGGCGCAGGCGCTGGGTACCGCGCTCTACGAGGACATGCGCACCGAGCGGGGCGTGGTGACCACCCGGACACTGCGGCACTATCACCTTCCCCAGTTCGCCGACCTGCCCCGCACGGAGGTGTATTTCGCCGAAACCAGTGACGAGTTGGGCCCGCTGGGTGCCAAATCGATGAGTGAGTCCCCGTACAACCCGGTGGCGCCGGCCCT
Source organism: Nocardia sp. No.11 (assembly GCF_038752175.1). Taxonomy (NCBI): domain Bacteria; kingdom Bacillati; phylum Actinomycetota; class Actinomycetes; order Mycobacteriales; family Nocardiaceae; genus Nocardia; species Nocardia sp. No.11. The sequence continues at coordinate 29,164 of NZ_JBCGFB010000004.1, forward strand.
GGCGAACGCGATCCGCGACGCCGTCGGCGCCCGACCGGACCGATTGCCGATGACCGCCGACCGTGTGTGGCGGCTCATCCAGGAAGGAGCCGCCGGGTGAACTCCCAGCTACCCGAGCACATCCGCGCCCGCATCGACGCCACCCTCGACGCCGTCGACGCCGGTCTGCGGACGCGCTACCCGGGAGCGGGTGACCGGATCCAGCCGGTGCACACCGCCTATGTGGCCGCCGACCGCGCCGATGCCGACACCCCCGCCGAGTGGGGCGCGGCCGCGCTGGAGCTGCTGCACCGGCACGCCGATCTCCTCGTCGGCCTCGACGCCACCGACGCGCTGTCGGCCGTGCGCCGCAGGCTGACCGAGCAGCCGGTGCAGGATCTGCGGATCGACTTCGAGGACGGCTACGGTTTCCGCGCCGACGACGAGGAGGACGCGGCCGCGGCCGCCGCGGGCAAGGCCTTGGCGAGCTGGGCCGGTACTCCCGGCGCTCCCAGCTCGTTCGGCGTTCGCACCAAGGGATTGGCCGCCGCCGAGCGCAGGCGCGCCCTGCGGACCCTCGAACTCGTACTCGACGCGGCGGGCGGGGTCGCGCCCGGCTTCGTGTTCACCGTCCCGAAGATCCGTGCGGCCGAACAGGTCTCGGCGATCGTCGATCTCTGCGCCGGGATCGAGGCGGTGCACGGGCTGCCCGAGCGGACCCTGCGTTTCGAACTCCAGATCGAGAGCCCGCAGGCGATCATCGCCCCCGATGGCACGGCGCCGATCTCCCGGATGATCACCCTGGCCGACGGGCGGTGCAGCGCACTGCACTTCGGCACCTACGACTACACCGCCGCCTGCGGCATCGCCGCCACCGATCAGGCCCTCGACCATCCGGCGGCCGACCACGCCAAGGCCGTGATGCAGGTCGCCGCCGCCCAGACCGGGGTGTGGATCTGTGACGGCTCCACCCAGATCGTGCCGGACGCCGATCCCGAAGGCGCGTTGCGCAATCACCATCGTCTGGTCGAGCGGGCCCTGCGGCGCGGCTACTACCAGGGCTGGGACATGCATCCCGGGCACCTGATCACCCGCTGGCTGGCCACCTACGACTTCTTCCGCACCGCCATCGACGTCGCCGTCCCGCGCCTGCTGGCCTATCTGGACCGGCGCTCCGGCGGCGTAATCGATGAGCCCGCCACCGCGGAAGCCCTCGCCACCACGGTGCTGCGCGGCCTGCGCTGTGGTGCCGTCACCGCCGACGAACTCGGCACGCGGGCACCGGAACTCACCGTCGCGGTGCTCGAGGCGCTGGTCGCGCGCACGTACGCGCCACAGGACGCGCGATGACCCACCGGGGAGTGCCGGGGCATCGGCAAGCCAACGCCATGCGGCTCGGGCGATGTCGCGCTCGGACGACCGCGGCGCGCCGCTGATTCGAGCGGCCGCGCGGCGAGACGCGCAGGCAGTACTCCACGGCGGGCTGGGCCCGCAGCACCTGAGGCATAGGAGGCAACGGTGACCACACACCTCGGCGGCGACGATTTCACGCTGCTCCCCGATCTGGCGGTTCGATCCCTCGGCGGGTCGGTGATCTGGGCGAACGACGAGTTCTTCGCGGAGAAGGAGAACCTGGTCAACCCGGGTCCGTCGGAATATCGACCGGCCACCTTCGGGCACAAGGGACAGGTCTACGACGGCTGGGAGACCCGACGGCACCGGGGCGAGCCCGGCGACGACAGCGCCATCGTGCGGCTCGGCGTGCCGGGCGTGATCCGCGGTGTCGTGGTGGACACCGCCTGGTTCAAGGGCAACTACCCGCCCGAGGTGTCGCTGTCGGCGCTGGCGATCGAGGGGTATCCGCCCGCCGAGGAGATCGCCGCGCGCACCGACTGGGTCGCCCTGCTCGACCGGGTGAAGGTGGGTGGCGACAGCCGCAATCCGTTCCCCATCGACAGCGAAAGCCGCTGGACCCACGTGAAACTCACCATGCACCCCGACGGCGGCGTCGCCCGCCTGCGCGTGCACGGCGAGGGCAGACCCGACCCGACGCTGTTGGGCCTCGGCCCGCTCGACCTGGCCGCGCTGGAGAACGGCGCACTCGTCCTGGACTGCTCCAACCGCTTCTACAGCTCGCCCAACCAGCTGCTCTACCCCGGCCTGGCCAGGGTGATGGGCGACGGCTGGGAGACCGCCCGACGCCGCGACGACGGAAACGATTGGGTGCGCATCAGATTGGCCGGTCCGGGCGCGATCCGGCTCGCCGAGATCGACACTTCCTGCTTCCTCGGCAACAGCCCCGGCGCGGCCTCGCTCACCGGCTTCACCAACGACGGCACCCAGGTCGAGCTGCTGCCGCGCACCGATCTGCTGCCCGACACCAGGCATCGGTTCGCGCTCGCGCCTGCCGCCGCTTCGGTGGAGGAGGTACGCCTCGACATCTATCCCGACGGCGGCCTCGCCCGCCTGCGGCTCTACGGGGAGCTGGGATGAGCACAGTATCGCGCGGCGATTCCGTGGGGGGCGGCGATCGGGTGACGGGTGGGCGTGAGATTCGTGACTTCGTCGGCTATGGCCCGAATTCGCCGGATCCGCAGTGGCCCGGCGGCGCGCGGGTCGCCGTGCAGTTCGTGCTGAATTACGAGGAGGGCGGGGAGAACAACGTCCTCGACGGGTCGCCGCACTCGGAGACCTTCCTGTCCGAGATGACTCCGGCCGAGGCGTTCCCGAACCGGCACATGAGCATGGAATCGCTCTACGAGTACGGCTCCCGCGCCGGGCTGTGGCGGGTGCTGCGCGCCTTCGAGCGGCGCGGGCTGCCGCTCACCATCTTCGCGGTGGCGCGGGCCATGCAGCGTAATCCCGAAGCGGTGGCGGCCTTTCGGGAGCTCGGCCACGAGATCGCCTGTCACGGGCTGCAATGGAAGTCGTATCAGCTCATCGATCGCGATATCGAGCGCGCGGACATGGCCGAGGCGGTGCGCGTGCTCACCGAGCTGACCGGCGCGGCCCCGCTGGGCTGGTACACCGGCCGCGATTCGCCGAATACCAGGGAGCTCGTCGTCGAGCACGGCGGATTCGTCTACGACTCCGACTCCTACGCCGACGATCTGCCGTACTGGACCGAGGTGCGGGGTCAGAACCACCTGGTCGTGCCGTACACCCTCGACACCAACGACATGCGCTTCGCCTCCCCGGCCGGCTTCGCCAACGGCGACGAGTTCTTCGCGCACCTGCGCGACGCGTTCGACGTGCTGTATCGCGAAGGCGCCGAGGGCAGTCCGAAGATGCTGTCGATCGGTTTGCACTGCCGCCTGGCGGGCCGGCCCGCGCGGACCGCGGCGCTGGAACGGTTCCTCGATCACGTGCAGGCCCACGACGGAGTGTGGATCGCCCGGCGGATCGACATCGCCGAACATTGGCGCAAGGTGCATCCGCCGATGGTGTGAGAAGTCCGGCCGCGCTCCCGAATTCGAGGGGCGCGGCACTTCTACCGTGGTTCCGTGCCCCGCGGGCGCAAGTGCCGGGCGAGGACGTCCAAGGCCTGGAGTACCTCGGCCGTCGCGGCCGGGTCGGCGGTGGGCAGAGCCGCGGCGACGGCCGCGTCGATGGTGGACGCGCGGATCTGGGCGACCCGCGCCGAGATCCGTTCCGCCGGGCGGATGACGGTGCGACGGCGGTCGCGCGGGTCGGTGGCGGTGGTGATCGAGCCCGCCTCCTCGAGCCGGGCGACCGCCGTCGACACCGCGCTCTGCGGCAGTCCGGTGCGGCGGGCGATCTCGCCGACGGTGCTGTCCGGGTGGGCGACGATGTCGCTGGTGACCACCAGCACCGGGCGGTGCCCGCCGCCGAGACCCGCCGTGGGCAGGGCCTCCTCGCCGATCTTCATCAGCGTTCGCCCGAGCAGGAACAGTTCGACTCCATCCATACCGCTCAAGATACATCACTCTTGATGTATCAAATCTGATGAATTACGGTGGGTGGCATGAGCACGATTCACGCCGACACGCTGCCGGTTCCCGACGCCGAGCTGTACTACGAGGTGCGCGGCCACGGGCCGATGCTGCTGATCTCGCAGAGCGGGGAGGGGGGCGCGCGGCGCAGCGAAGCGCTGGTGCGGGAACTGGAGGCGGACTTCACCGTCATCACCTACGACCGGCGCGGGCTCTCGCGCAGCCGGATCCACGGCACGCCGGGCGCGTCGATGGCCACCCACGCCGACGATGCGCACCGGCTGCTCGCCGCGCTCACCGACGCGCCGGTGGCGATGCTCGGCTGCAGTATGGGCGCCTCGATCGGGCTGCACCTGGCGGTGACGCATCCGGGGCAACTGAGCACCTTGATCGCGCACGAGCCGGTGAGTCCGTGGCTGCTGGCCGCGACCGAGCGGGCCCATCACCTGGCGGAACTCGCGCAGTGTCAGGAGGTCTTCCGCGCCGAAGGCTGGCGGGCGGCGCTGGCACCGATGGTGCGCACGCTCGGGATAGATCCGGCGAACCAGGATGTCGAGCCCGGGGTGCGGCTCGCGCCGATCACCGCCGAGCGCGCACGCAACTTCGAGTACTTCCTCGGCCACGACTTCACCGCCGTCCGGGCCGACTGCGTCGATGTCACGGCGCTGCGGGAATCACCGGTGCGCATCGTGCCCGCGACCGGGCGCACCACCGGGCCGCAGGTCTTCGACCACAAGTGCGCGCGCGAGCTGGCCGAGCTGCGAGACGCGCCGCTGGTCGAATTCCCCGGCGGTCACAACGGGAATCTCACCCATCCCGCCGCGTACGCCGCCGTCGTGCGCGCGGTCCTGGCGCGGACCCGGCCCTGACCGGGCCGGGTCCGGTGCTCAGGCGAAGAGGCCGTGGACGAACGGCAGCGAGTCGACGAGGGAGGCGTTGACCGTGCCGTCGTGGTCGGTGGGGTAGGTGCGGACGGTGACCGGCTGGCGGTTCGCGGTCAGCACCGCGGCGAAGCGCAGGGTCTCGGGGGTGACCACATCGGTGTCGCGCAGGCCCTGACCAAGGAACACCGGCCGGTCGTAGCCGGATTCCGGCAGGCCCATGTAGCGCGCGAGCAGCCCGCGCAGATCGGGAATCGACGACAGCGGGCGGGCGAGCAGGCTGCCCAGGCTGGGCTTGGCGGCGGCGAGTTCGTCGCCGAGCGGGCCGATGCAACCGGTTTGGGCGCGGACGACCCAGTCGCGGCCCGACTCGGTGAGCAGGCCGTCGATGTCGAGCTCGGGGAAGGTGGTGCGCAGGCCGTTGAGGATGTAGAGCACGTAGGCCGACAGGTGCGCGCTCAGCGCGATCGGCGGCATGCCGGGGCCGAGTAGGCCGATGACGTCCTCGATGTAGGCGGGCACGCCGGTGCCGACCGCGCCGCGATAGTCGAGGGCGGAACCGCCGAACTCGGTGGCGTAGCGAGCGGTGAACACCGCGGCGCCGCCGCCCTGCGACTGGCCGACCACGGCCCACTTGTTCGACAGCGCCGGGTACTGCGTGGTGGCCGCGCGCACCGCGTCGACCACGTTGTGCGCCTCCACCACGCCGTTGAGATACGGGTGCTCACCCGGGCCGCCGAGGCCCGCGTAATCGGCCGCCACGACCGCGTACCCCTGGCTCAGCCAGGTGCCGAGGTAGGCCCAGTCGCGTTCGACCGCGGCGGGGCCCGCCACGCTGTACGCGCAGTCGTCCCCGAGACCAACGGTGCCGTGCGCCCACGCGATCACCGGCCACCCGCCCGCGGGCGCCTCGCCCGTCGGGAAGTACACGGCGGCACTGGTCGTGGTCGGCTGGTCGCCCGCGGTCGTCGACCGGTAGAGCAACCGCTCGGCGCGCGCCGAGCCGGGCAGCGTCGCTGCCGGGGACAGTGCCTCGACGCCGACGACACTCCCGGCCCGCGGTGCCGGCTGCGCGCTCGCCGCCATCGGCACCAGGCTCACCGCGGCCGTCGCCGCGACCACCGTCAGCGCGACCTTCGACGTGGCCGCGATCCTCGAAATCCTCATGGGGTCACCCTCTCGTCTTCGCGGACGAGTGTCCAGGACTGCCCACCGCGCCCCCACTTCCGGGGTGCGCGTCGACCTCGGGCGAATGCAGTGACGACACGCACACCATTCCTGCCCGGCGTGGTGTGTGAAACAGCTCACAAGGTGCGAGGGTTGGGCGTGTCGGGCGGCGCCCGGGCGGGAAGCGCTAACAGTACGGGCGTTATGCTAAAACTCCTGGTCAGCGCTACCGGTCGGTAGGGCGGGTGCTTGCAATTAGCCCGCAAATTTCGCAAAGTTAGCAAACGCGGCGGCAAACCTAGCTGAGATTCACATAAGCAACAGGTAGACGGCTATTTCCTGGTGTGCCATCGTGTGGAAGTACACCCCTCAGGCCCTAGCTAGTCCTAGCAAGCCTGCAAATTGCTTCAGCAGTACGAGTCGCGCAACCGAAAGCGTTAAGCCGCCGGTTGTTTCACGGCTGGACCGTAGGAGCACCGACCACACCGAGGAAGTGGAGTCAGAGATGTCGACTGTCGGCACCCCGAAGACCGCTGCGGAGATCCAGCAGGATTGGGACACCAACCCGCGCTGGAAGGGCATCACCCGCAACTACACCGCCGAGCAGGTCGTCGCCCTGCAGGGCAACGTTGTCGAGGAGCACACCCTCGCCCGCCGCGGTGCGGAGATCCTGTGGGACCTCGTGAACAACGAGGACTACATCAACTCCCTCGGCGCCCTCACCGGCAACCAGGCCGTGCAGCAGGTTCGCGCCGGCCTGAAGGCCATCTACCTGTCGGGTTGGCAGGTCGCCGGTGACGCGAACCTGTCCGGCCACACCTACCCCGACCAGTCGCTGTACCCGGCGAACTCGGTCCCGTCGGTGGTCCGTCGCATCAACAACGCGCTGCTGCGCGCCGACGAGATCTCCAAGGTCGAGGGTGACAACTCGGTCGCCAACTGGCTGGCCCCGATCGTGGCCGACGCCGAGGCCGGCTTCGGTGGCGCGCTGAACGCCTACGAGCTGCAGAAGGCGATGATCGCCGCGGGTGCCGCCGGTGTCCACTGGGAGGACCAGCTGGCGTCGGAGAAGAAGTGCGGCCACCTCGGTGGCAAGGTGCTGATCCCCACCCAGCAGCACATCCGCACCCTGACCTCCGCGCGTCTGGCCGCCGACGTCGCCGACGTGCCGTCGGTGATCATCGCCCGCACCGACGCCGAGGCCGCCACCCTGCTCACCACCGACGTGGACGAGCGCGACCGTGAGTTCCTGGACGGCACCCGTACCGCCGAGGGCTTCTTCGGTGTGAAGAACGGCATCGAGCCCTGCATCGCGCGTGCCAAGGCCTACGCCCCCTACGCCGACCTCATCTGGATGGAGACCGGCGTGCCGGACCTGGAGGTCGCGCGCAAGTTCGCCGAGGCCGTCCGCAGCGAGTTCCCGGACCAGCTGCTGGCCTACAACTGCTCGCCTTCGTTCAACTGGAAGGCGCACCTGGACGACGCGACCATCGCGAAGTTCCAGCGTGAGCTCGGCGCGATGGGCTTCAAGTTCCAGTTCATCACCCTGGCCGGCTTCCACTCGCTGAACTACGGCATGTTCGACCTGGCGTACGGCTACGCCCGCGACGGCATGACCTCGTTCGTCGACCTGCAGGAGCGCGAGTTCAAGGCTGCCGCCGAGCGTGGCTTCACCGCCGTGAAGCACCAGCGTGAGGTCGGTGCCGGCTACTTCGACACCATCGCCACCACCGTGGACCCGAACACCTCGACGGCTGCCCTGAAGGGCTCCACCGAAGAGGGTCAGTTCCACTGAGACATGGTCGCGGCTCCGCCGCGACGTGTTCGCCGCCCCTCCAGGGCCGCCGCCGAGCACTCGAGACTCGTGCCTTCGGCACCTGCGCTTCGAGCGCTCGGCGACGACCCGGCGGCGAACTGGCTCCTCGAGGTCGCCCTACCGGGCGGCTTTGAGTAGCAACGCATTTCCTCTACTCCGGTAGGGGTGTACGCCCTCTCCTGTCGATCAGCCCCGACAGGGGAGGGCATCCCTATACTTTGGGTACTTCGGGTCGCAGACCCCCATGGTTTCGGCCCGTCCCCGGCTCTGGACTGACCGGAGGGCGCGACGAAGGAGTGCCCGTAGGGAGGGAAGAGCCGGGGCTTAGGGCCGAAACCCCGCGGCGCCAGCCGCCAAAATTACAGGAGCGGGACGTGAGCAGCGAGAAGATTCAGCGCGTCGGCATCATCGGCGCCGGACAGATGGGCGCGGGCATCGCGGAAGTGTGCGCACGCGCGCACGTCGACGTCCTCGTCTACGAGACCAGTCGCGAACTCGCCGCCGCGGGCCGCGCTCGGATCCTGCGCTCGCTGGACCGTGGCGTGAGCAGCGGCAAGATCACCGAGCGGGAGCGGGAGCAGGCGGCCTGGCGGCTGCGCTTCACCTCCGATCTCGGCGACTTCGCCGACCGTCAGCTGGTCGTGGAGGCCGTTGTCGAGAACGAAGAGGTCAAGACGGCCATCTTCAGCGAGCTGGACAAGGTCGTCACCGACCCCGACGCCGTGCTCGCCTCCAACACCTCCTCCATCCCGATCATGAAGATCGCGGTCGCCACGGCGAACCCCGAGCGCGTGGTCGGCCTGCACTTCTTCAACCCGGTCCCCGTGCTGCCGCTGGTCGAGCTGGTCACCACCCTCAAGACCAGCGAGCCGGTCGCCAAGCGCGCCGAGCAGTTCGCCGCCGACATCCTGGGCAAGCAGGTCGTCCGCTCGGCCGACCGCTCCGGCTTCGTCGTCAACGCGCTGCTGGTGCCGTACCTGCTCTCGGCCATCCGGATGGTCGAGTCGGGCTTCGCCACCAAGGAAGACGTCGACAAGGCGATGGTGCTCGGCTGTGCCCACCCGATGGGCCCGCTGGCGCTGACCGACCTCGTCGGCCTCGACACGGTGAAGTCGATCGCGGACTCGATGTACGCCGAGTTCAAGGAGCCGCTGTACTCGGCTCCGCCGCTGCTGATGCGGATGGTCGAGGCGGGCCTGCTGGGCAAGAAGACCGGCGCCGGCTTCTACCAGTACGGCAAGTAGGGGTTTGCTCCCCGGAGGCCACCGTCATCACCGACTACGCGATGACGGTGGCCTTCGGTCATTTCGGGGGTGTTTGCAGGGGGAACAGCGAAGGCCCGCGCGCGCGGCCTAAGCTGCTGTTGCCGGACGCGTCAGCGTGGCCCGGCGATATGTCGAGCGCAGCAATGCGCGGGTCCGGCGTCGTCCGGGTGCCGGCGCAGGTGATCGAAAGGGAGTATCCCGGTCATGGTCAACGTCACCGATGGATTCGGGTCGAGCGTTCTCGGATATCCGAGGATCGGTCCGCACCGCGAGCTCAAGCGTGCGCTCGAGTCGTATTGGCGCGGATCGCTGGAGCGCGAGGAACTGCTCGCGGTAGGCCGGGACATCCAGGAGCGCCAGTTCAACGAGCTGGCGGCGACCGGGCTGACCCAGGTGCCCGGCAACACCTTCTCCTTCTACGACCACATCCTGGACAACGCGCTGCTCTTCGGTGCCGTGCCGTCGCGGTTCAAGGAGCACCAGGAGGGCATGCACCCCCTGGACTTCTACTTCCTGATGGCGCGCGGCAACCCGGACCTGCCGCCGCTGGAGCTGGTGCGCTTCTTCGGCACCAACTACCACTACCGCCAGCCCGAACTCGACGCCGACACCACGTTCTCGCTGCATCCGGAGGCCCTGCTCGACGAGTGGGACCGGGCGATCGCGCGCGGGATCGAACTGCGCCCGGTCGTGCTCGGCCCGGTGTCGCTGCTGCTGCTGTCGAAGGCGGGCCACGTGCCCGGCGAGGCCGAGTTCGACACGCTGAGCCTGCTCGACAAGCTGCTGCCGTTCTACGAGGAGCTGTTCGAGATCCTCGCCAAGCGCGGCTCGACCTGTGTGCAGCTCGACGAGCCCTGCTTCACCGGCGAGCGATCGGCCGCCGAACTGGCCGCCTTCGACAAGGCCTACCAGCGGCTGGCCAAGGCGCCGCTGCGCCCGCGCATCCTGGTCACCGGCCAGTACGGCGATTTCGGTGAGGCGCTGCGCATCCTGGCCGCGAGCAATGTCGAGGCGATCGGCCTTGACCTGTCGTCCTATCGGATGACGCCGGAGGAGCTGGCCGCGATCCCGGGGATCAAGCGCAAGCGTCTCTACGCCGGTGTCATCAGCGGCACCAACGTCTGGCGTGCCGACCGTTTCGTCACGTTGAGCTACCTGAACTCGATCGCCGAGGTCTGCCCCGACCTGGTCGTGTCCACCGGCACCACGCTGCTGCACGTGCCCTACGACGTGCTCGCCGAGTACGACATCGACGGCAACGTGGCCGACCGGCTCGCCTTCGCCAAGCAGAAGGTGGGCGAGGTGGTCTCGCTGGCCAAGGCGCTCACCGAGGGTCCCTCGGACAACTGGCGCAAGCGCCCGACCGAGGTGCACTTCAAGCAGAAGCACGCCGTGCGCCAGCGCGTGTACGCGGTGACCCCGGAGATGCGCGAGCGCGAGCCGTACATCGAGCGTCGCGCCGCCCAGCAGGAGCGGCTGAACCTGCCGGTGGTGCCCGCGACCACGCTCGGCTCGTTCCCGCAGAGCGTCAGACTGCGCCAGGCCCGCCACGAGGTGGCCCAGGGCCGGCTGTCCGAGCAGGACTACCGCAAGCAGGTCGAGGCCGAGATCGAGGCGACGATCCGGCTGCAGGAGGACATCGGCCTCGATGTCTTCGTGCACGGTGAGCACGAGCGCAACGACATGATCCAGTTCTTCGCCGAGCAGTTGGACGGCTTCGCCACCACCCGCTTCGGGTGGGTGCAGGTGTACGGCTCGCGTTGTGTGCGCCCGCCGATCATCTACGGCGATGTCTCGCGGCCCGCGCCGATGTCGGTCGACTGGACCACCTACGCCCAGTCGCTGACCGACAAGCCGGTCAAGGGCATGGTCACCGGTCCGGTGACGATGCTGGCCCGCTCGTTCGTGCGCCAGGACCAGCCGCTCTACGAGACCGCCGACCAGGTGGCGCTGGCCATCCGCGACGAGGTGGTGGACCTGGAGAAGGCGGGCATCGCGATCATCCAGGTCGACGAGCCCGCCATCCGTGAGCTGCTGCCGCCGCGTCCGCAGGGGCGCGAGGAGTACCTGCGCTGGGCGGTCGGCGCCTTCAAGCTGGCCACCTCCGGTGTGCGGGCCGACACCCAGATCCACACCCACATCGGCTACTCCGGGCGCACCGAGGTGGTCGACGCGATCGAGCAGCTCGACGCCGACGTCACCGCGATCGTGGCGACCCGCTCGATCGAATGGGTGATGCAGGCGCTCACCGAGGATGTCGCCACCGGCCACGGCCTCAGCCACGGCGTCGGCCCCGGTGTGTACGAGAGCCGCTCGGCCCGCATCCCCGATATCGACGAGCTCGATGAACTGCTCACCCAGGCCGCCGAAGCGGTGACCCCGCAACGACTCTGGGCCAACCCGGACGGCGGCCTGAAGACCCGCCACTACTGGCAGCTCGAGCCCTCGCTGCGAAACATGGTCGCCGCCGCGCGCCGCGTGCGCCGCCGGGCACTGGCCGCCGAGGCGGCCGAAGCCGCGACCGCGGCCGAATAGCTCGAAGGGACAACGGGCGCACCGGTATCCGGTGCGCCCGTTGTCATGTCCGGGGGAGCAGGGCCCGGACCCCTGCGGTGAGCTGGGTGGGGGTGGGGGCGTGCTCGGGGTCGATCAGCCATTGCAGCAGCAGGCCGCCGATCATCGTCTGTAGGACGGCGCCGAGATCGCGGTCGTCGCCGAAGGCCTCGGACAGACCGCTGCGGGCCAGTTCCTGGGCGGCGCCGAGTTCGGTGCGGAGTTCGGGGGAGTGCAGCGCCTGATTGAGGCATTCGGCGTTGGCCTGCCAGAGCGCGCGGTCCTCGCCGAACGAGGTGATCAGGCGCTGCCAGAAGTCCTCGAGGCGGGCGGTGGGGTCGGTCGGGTCCGCGGCGGGCAGCGAGTCCAGGATGTGCTGCACCGCGGTGGCGCTGGACTCCAGCATCGCCTGTTGCAGCAGCTTGTCGCGGGTGCCGAAGTGATAGTTGATGGCCGCCAGGTTGGTGCCGGAGGCGGCGACGATGTCGCGCACGGTGGTGCGGGCGTAGCCGCGTTCGGCGAGGCAGCGCTTGGCGGCGTCGAGCAGATCTTCTCGGGTTCCCACCCGCGCACGATAGCAAGGACCGCATACGCCTGTTTGTGACATCGGTTTCAAACAAGCGTCAGTGACAAGTGTTTGAAACAGTTGTATGTTGGCGTCATGACCGCTCAGCGCCCGATTTCCCCGCTCGAATCCACCTACTTCGGCACCGACACCACCCTCGGCAACGTGCCGACCGCCGGAATGCCGCTGTTCCTCGCCAGCACCGTCTACGGCTCGCTCGACCTCGCAATCCTCCGACGGGTGCTCGACGAACTGGCCGCCGCGCACCCGCTGCTGCGCAGCCGGGTGGTGGGCGATCGCTTCGTCCGCGACGACGAGTTCCGCCCGCGCCTCGATGTCGTCGAGGGTGGCGACGCCGAGTACCTCGCACTGATCAACACGCCGCAGGACTGGCGCGACGGGCTGTTCCGCGCCTACCTGCTGCGCGCGGGCGCGCGGCAGCAGATCGTGCTCGTCGTCCATCACGGCATCTCCGACGGTCGCTCGGGGTTCGCGCTGCTGGATCGGCTGTGGCGGCACTACACCGCGCACGTGACCGGAGACGCTGTGCCGCAGCCTGATCCGGATCAGCGGCTGCCCGAGGCGATGGACACCCGCCTGGCCGAGGTGGTGACGGCGACCGAAGCGGACTCGTGGCTGGACGACTTGCGGGCGGGCGCGATGACGATGAGCCCCGGCGACGCCCCGCGCGTGCTGCCCCGCGACGGTGACGGGACCGGTGCCGACCCGCTCGGCCGGTTCGCCATGCAGCGCATCGAATTGTCCGCCGAGGCGACCGCCGACCTGGTGGCAGTGGCACGCGCGCAGGGGATTTCGGTCAACAGTGTCGTCAGCGGCGCGGCGCTGGCCGCCGTTCGCAGCCGGTTTCCCGAGCCGGGCGCGCTGCCGCTGTTCTTCGGCTACGCGGCTGATGTGCGCGGTGCGGTCCACCCACCGGTGCCGGTCGAGACGATGGTCAACTACGCGTCGGGCTCCGGAATTCTGGTGCGTGCCACCGGTGACGCCGGTCCGCTCGAGCTGGCCCGGATGGTCGAATCCGGCTTGCGCGCCGGGCTGGAACGCCGCGAGCCCGCCCGCTTTCCGCTCGCGGTCCAGCGGGTCGCCGACGAGTTCACCGCCGGCCTGCTGTCGTCCCCGCCGACGCTGGCCATCTCCAATATCGGCCGCCTGCGGCCACATTCGTTCCCCGACGACCTCGCCTTCCTGCGTGACGACGTCTTCGCCATGGGCCCGGCCATGCCGCCGAAGCTCACCGTCTTCACGATCGCCGGCCGACTCACCCTCCAGCTCGAATACGACACCGCCCACTACAGCCGTTCTCGCATGGACAAGCTGCGCCTCACCCTCGCCGAGCTGCTGCACGACCTGCACTGACGACCTGGCTTCATTACAGTACGTACTGTACCGTTTTGGCATGGACTCGACGACCTGGCCGGACTCCCTGCGCGTCGCGCAGGTCCGGATCGCCCGCCCGACGGACCGTCTCGACGAGGTGGTGCGCTTCTACGTCGACGGGCTGGGCCTGCGTGAGCTGTACCGATTCGACAACCACGCCGGCTACGACGGAGTGATGCTCGGCCTGCCCGGCACCGACTACCACCTCGAATTCACCACCCACGTCGACGGCAGTCCCGGCACGGCGCCGAGCGCCGAGAACCTGCTGGTGCTCTACTTCGACGGCGAGTCCGCCATGTTCGACGCGGTGCGCAGGCTCGGCGAGTTCGGCGCGCAGCCGGTCCCCGCCGAGAACCCGTACTGGGCGGCCAACGGCGGCATGGCCTTTCCCGATCCGGACGGATGGACCGTCATGCTCGTGCCGCGGCCGGTGTTCTGATGCCGGGACGCGCGCGCGAGGACCGCATCGACGCCGCGGTGCTCGCCGCGACCCGGGAAGTGCTCGCCGACGGGGGTTATGCCGAAATGTCCATCGGCGAGGTGGCGACCAGGTCGGGGGTCCATCGGCCCGCGATCTACCGGCGCTGGCCGTCCAAGCGGCATCTGGTCGTCGCGGTGGTCGCCGAGATGCTGGGCGTGCGGCCGACACCCGATACCGGCGACCTGCGCGCGGATCTCACCGTGGCGCTGCGTGAGCTGGTCGCCGCGCTGCGCGACACCTGCCTCGACCGGGTACTGCCCGCGCTGGTCGCCGACCTCGCCAACGATCCCGACCTGCGCGCGCACTTCCTGGCGACGGTCTTCGAACCGCGCCGGGCGAGCACCGCGACCGCCCTGCGCACGGCGATGGCGCGCGGTGCGGTCGATCCGGGCGTGGACCTGGACTTCGTGCTGGACGCGGTAGCCGCGCCGATCTACTTTCGCGCGCTCTTCGGACACCTGCCCCTCGACGACGCGCTGGTCGATGCGTCGGTGGACGCGGTCGTGCGCCTGGTGCGCCCGGTCAGTGACTGATCGCGGCGACGCCGAACATCGCGGCCACGCCGGTGACGGTGCTCAGCAGGGTCAGCCGGGACGGGTGCTCGGCGTGCGCCTCGGGCAGGATGTCGGCGGTGGCCAGGTAGAGCAGGAAACCGGCGAAGTAGCCGAGGTACAGGCCGATCCACTGCTCGGGGACATGGATGAGGGTGCCGAGGATCGCGCCGATCACGGGGGCGACGGCGTCGAGCCCGAGTAGGGTCAGCGCCCGTTTGCGGGCGTTGCCGTACAGCGTGGGGATGGTGAAAGTGTTGAAGCCGTCGGCGAAGTCGTGGCAGATCACCGCGATCGCCACCGACATGCCGACGGTGGCGCCCGCCTGGTAGCCGAGGCCGATGCCGAAACCGTCCAGGGTGCTGTGGAAGATCAGGCCCGCCGCGGCGAGCAGCCCGACCGACTCGAATCCGTGGTGGTGCGAACCGAATTCGCCTTCGTGACCGGTATGGATCGCGACCGCGCGCTCGAGGATGTGGATGCTGAGGAACCCCACCACCGCCGCGATCAGCACCACCGGCACGCCGTACACCTCGCCCGAGGACTGCTCGAGCGCCTCGGGGATCAGATCGAAGGCGACCAGCCCGAGCATGACGCCGGCGGCCAGCCCGAGCACCAGATGCTTGCGGTCGCCGATCCGCATGGCGACGAAGCCACCGAACAGCGTCGACAGCATCGACACCAGGGACAGCAGTATCGCCATGACGGCCTACTCCTCGCTCTGCTCGGCGGGTTCCGGCTGCTTGGACTTGCGCTTCTTCTTCGTCGGTGGCGGGGTGTCGGCGTCCTCGGTGACCTCGTAGCGCCGCACATAGGCCCCCGCGAAACCCTGTAGCGTCGCCGTCACCGGGATGGCCAGCAGCGCGCCCGTCGGGCCGAGCAGGGCCGCGCCCGCGATCACCGCGCCGAAGGCCACCGCCGGATGCATGTCCAGGGTGGTCGCCGTGATCCGCGGCTGCAGCACGTAGTTCTCGAACTGCTGGTAGCCGACGATGAACAGCAGGATCCACAGCGCGGTGATCGGATCGTGCACCAGCGCGACCAGCACCGGCAGCGCGCCGGCCAGGTAGGTGCCGACGGTCGGGATGAACTGCGAGACCACGCCGACCCACAGTGCCAGCGCGAACGCCGACGGCACGTCGAGCACCCGCAGCGCGACGTAGTGGGCGACCGCCGAGCACAGCGCCAGCAGCGCGCGCGAATAGATGTAGCCGCCGGTCTTCTCGACCGCGATGTCCCACGCCCGCAGCACGTGCTTCTGCTGCTTGGGCGGCAGCAGCGAGCACACCCAGGTGCGGAAGCGCGGGCCGTCGGCGGCGAAGTAGAAGGTGAACAGCAAGACCCCGAGCAGTTGGAAGATCGCGCCGATCGCGACCGTGCCGATGCCCCAGACGTTTCCGGCCAGACCGACCAGATAGCCCTCGATCGTCGAGCTCCACTCCGAGGCGTACTTGGTCAGGTCGTCGCCGGAAAGATCCTGGTGGAACGTCGAATTGAACCAGTCGACGAGGTCCTGGACATAGTCGGGCGCGTTGCCGACCAGCATCGTCACCTGACTGATCAGCAGCGCGCCCAGCGTCCACACGAACGCGACGATCACCAGCAGCAGCACGCCGAACACCGCACCGGTGCCCGCGCCGCGCCGAACACCGCGGGCGGCAAGCCAATTCACCGCGGGCTCGATCGCGAACGCCAGGAACAGCGAGACCAGCAGCACGGTCAGCAGGCCCTGCAACTTACCGAGGATCCAGAACGCCGCGATCAGCCCGGCGACGGCCAGCATGGCATACAGCAGGGACCGGGGCAGCCAGCGCGGCGGCGTGCGGACCGTCCAGAACGCGGGCAGCGCCGGGCCGGTCGCCGGCGCCTGCGCCGGTGCGGCGGGGCCAGAGGTCGATTCGTCGTCGGCAGCCACCCGGTCACGGTACCGAGGACGCGCCGATTTCCGCGCGCTGGCGCGCGGGGCTCAGATGGTCGCGGTATCGATGACGAAGCGGTACTGCACGTCGCTGGCGATGACCCGCTCGTAGGCGGAATCGATCTCGTCGGCGGAGATCAGTTCGATCTCCGCGCCGATGCCGTGCGCGGCGCAGAAGTTCAGCATCTCCTGGGTCTGGGCGACGCCGCCGATCATCGAACCCGCCAGCGAGCGGCGGAACGCGGCCAGGTTGCGGCCGGTGACGCTCATCGGCTGATCCGGCAGACCCAGGATGACCAGGGTGCCGTCGAGCGCGAGCAGGCGCAGGTAGTGGTCGATCGGCAGGTTCGCCGAGACGGTGTTGATGATCAGGTCGAACGTGCCGCGCAGCTGGCGGAAGGTCTCCCGGTCGCTGGTGGCGTAGTAGTGGTCCGCGCCCATCCGCAGGCCGTCGTCGCGCTTGCGCAGCGACTGGCTCAGCACCGTCACCTCGGCGCCGAGCGCCGCGGCGATCTTCACGCCGACGTGCCCGAGGCCGCCCATGCCGATGATCGCGACTTTCTTGCCCGGCCCGGCGTTCCAGTGCCGCAGCGGCGAGTACAGGGTGATGCCCGCGCACAGCAGCGGCGCGGCGACGTCGAGGCCGATGCCCTCGGGAATGGCGACCACGAAGCTCTCGCCGACCACGATCTGGGTCGCGTAGCCGCCCATCGTGTAGCCGCCGGGCTGCACGGACTCCGGGACGGGGGTGTTGTAGGTCCAGGTGGCGCCGTTGGTGCAGTACTGCTCCTCACCGGCCAGACACGGCACGCACTTGCCGCAGGAGTTCACCAGGCAGCCGACGCCCACCCGGTCGCCCACCTTGTACTTGCGCACCGCGGAGCCGGTGGCCGCGACGATGCCGGCGATCTCGTGGCCGGGCACGCACGGGTACTTGCTGCCGCCCCACTCGTCGCGGGCGGTGTGGATGTCGGAGTGGCAGATGCCCGCGTACTTGATGTCGATCAGGACGTCGTCGGGGCCGAGTTCCCGGCGCTCGATCGTGACCTTCTCGAAGGACCCGTCGGGGGCGGGGATGGCGTAGGCGGCTGCGGTGCTCATGAGGACATGCCTACCGCCGCATGCGTCGTTTGCCAACCGGCGCGGCCGGATCGATACCGGACATCCGCGTATCCGGGTCACAATGGAGGAGTCGGCTCGCGAGAGAGGACAGGCTCGTGCACGCTGTCGGACGGGTGTTCGCGACGGTGGTCGTCGCGCTGATCGGCGTGTGCGCCTTCCTGGGATATCGCGGTGACCTGGTACTTCCCTGGAAGCCGCACGCGCAGGAGTACGTCGCGGTCGCCCAAGCGCCGCCGCAGGCGCCGCTGGATCCGGTGGTGGTCGCGGCCCGGGTACAGCCCGTGCTGGTGAATATCTCCGTCGACGCCGCGATGTTCGGGACCAGCGCCGCCGGTTCGGGGATCGTGCTCACTCCGGACGGACAGATCCTGACCAGCCACCACGTGATCAAGGGGGCCGAGGCGGTCTCGGTGACCGATATCGGCAACGGGCTGGTCTACGAGGCCACCGTGCTCGGTTACGACTCGACCGCCGATATCGCGCTGTTGTCGCTGGCGGGGGCGTCCGGTTTGCCGACGGCCCGGCTCGGGTCCTCGGCCGAGCTACGGATCCGTCAGGACGTGCTGGCCATCGGCGATGCGGGCGGTGACGGCGGCGAACCGACCTCGGTCGCCGGGCCGATCACCGACCTGGACGCGAGCATCGTCGCGATGAACTCCGCCGACCTGACCCGCAAGTCGCTGCGCGGGATGGTGCAGATCGCCGCGCCCGTCGTGGGCGGGCAGTCCGGCGGCGCGCTGGCCGACAGCTCGGGCGCGATCGTCGGGGTGATCACCGCGGCTTCCGGCGAGCGCCCCGGCTCCGATCGGCCCAAGCAGGCCAACGGCTACGCGGTGCCCATCGATACCGCCATGGGGGTCGTCGCCCAGATCCGCTCCGGCACCCCGACCGAGACCGTCCACATCGGCCCCACCGCCACCCTCGGCGTCCAGGTCGTCGACGCGAAACCGGCGGGCGCCCAGGTCAACTGGGCCTTCTACGGCCAGCCCGCCCGCGCCGCGGGCATCACCACCGGCGACATCATCACCGCCGTGGACGGCCGCCCGATCACCACCGCCCGCGCCCTCAGCGCCGCCATCAACACCCGCAAACCCGCCGACCGCATCCGCCTCGACCTCACCGCCCCCGACGGCACCACCCGCGCGATCGACGTGGTCCTCGCCGAAGGCACCCCGAACTAGACCAGCGGTTACCGCCGCTCTCCGGGATCTCGCCGGGACGTCGGGCTCACACCAGGCTCAGCCAGTAGTCCTGGAACTTCAGGAAGACGAGGAGCAGGACGACGGCGTAGAAGACAACGACCAGGGTCCAGCGCCATTCGGCGAGGATGGCCATGATGCCGCGGGAACGGCCCCAGGTCTCCTGGGTCGTGACGGCGAACAGCAGGGGAGTGACCGCCCAGACGACCATGCAGTACGGGCACAGGGCGTTGATGCGGTAGAGGCTCTGGAAGATGAGCCAGCAGATGGCGGCGACGCCGAGGACGGTGCCGAGCCACAGGCCGCCCCAGATCCAGCGGGGGAAGCCGACGCCGACGACGGCGAGGACGCCGAGGGTCACCACCACCGAGAAACCGACGATGCCGAACAGCGGGTTCGGGAAACCGAAGACCGCGGCCTGATCGGTCTTCATGATCGACCCGCACGAGAGCACCGAGTTGATGCTGCACGAGGTGACGTAATTCGGGTCGACGAACAGTTTGAAGCGTTCGACGGTCAGCGTGAACGACGCCAGCCACCCCGCCAGCCCGGCGATCAGCAGCAGCCACGCCGAGCGGGCGGGGGCGGTGATCACTTGGCCGCGTCGGCGATCACGGACGCCAGGCCGTTCTCGGTGAAGATGGCGTCGGACTGGTTGAGCTCGCCGTTGATGAACACCGACGGCGTCGACTTCACGCCACTGCTCAGGGTCTGCTGGGTGACCTGGGTGATGTAGTCGTTGTACGGCTTGTCGTTGATGCAGGTGGCCACCGCGGGATCGGTGTAGCCGGCCTCGGTCGCGATCTGGACCAGCTGCTCGTTGCTCAGACCCGCGGTGCCCTCGGCGGGCTGCTTGGCAAACATGGTCTGCAGCCAGCCCTGGTATTTGCTCGGGTCCGACTTCGCCACGCAGAACGAGGCGTTGGCCGCGCGCGAGGAGTACTGGGTCGAGGACGCGCGATCGAGGAAGGAGATGATCTGGTACTCGATCACGGCGGTGCCGTTGGCGGCGGCCTCGGCCAGCGCCTCACCGTTGGCGGCCTCGAACTGCTTGCAGGCCGGGCACTGCAGGTCGGCGACGACGCGGACCTTCACCTTGGCGTCCGGATTGCCGATGCGGACCGCGCCGGACTCGGTCACCGAGCCGCCGGTCGCGGGCAGCTGGGCCGCGGACGTGGCGGTGTTCTCGGAATCGGAGCCCGACTTCTTGACGGCGATGCCGATGCCGATCGCCGCGACCAGGGCCACCAGGACGGCGGCGACGCCGACCTGGATCGCGATCTTGCGCTTCCTGTCGGCTGCTTCGGCCGCCGCCAGCGGATTCTGCTTGCCCGTGCTCACCGTTGTCACACGCCTTTCGTTCGTGGTCTCCCCACCGGGGACATCATGCGGGCCGAACCTGAGAGTTTCTTCAACGATCCGGTCAGGACTCCTCGAGCCTGCGCAGCTGCTCGGCGACATCGAAATCGGCGGGCGGCCAGTCCAGGTCCAGTCCGGTCAGCGCGTCGATCAACAACTCGGTCACCGCCAGGCGCGCGTACCACTTGTGGTCCGCGGGCAGCACGTACCACGGCGCGTAGTCGGTGTTGGTGCGTTCCAGAATGGTCTGATAGGCCTTCTGGTAGTCGGGCCAGAAGCCGCGCTCGGTGATGTCGGCGGGGTTGAACTTCCAGTACTTGTCGGGGCGCTCGAGCCGCTCGCGCAGTCGGCGTTTCTGTTCGTCGAGGGAGACGAACATGGCGACCTTCACGATCGTGGTGCCGGTGTCGGCCACCTCACGTTCGAAGGCGTTGATCAGGTCGTAGCGCTGTTCCCATTCCGACTGCGGCACGAGCTCGTGCACTCGCACGACCAGCACGTCCTCGTAGTGCGAGCGGTCGAACACGCCGATCTGGCCGTGCGCGGGCAGGCGCTTGCGGATGCGCCAGAGGAAATCGTGCTGCTTCTCCTCCTCGGTCGGGACGCCGAAGGACGCGTGGTCGACCCCCTGCGGATCGACCGAACCGATCACGTGGCGCACGATGCCGCCCTTGCCCGCGGTGTCCATGCCCTGCAATACCAGCAACACACTGTGCTTACCGCCCGTGCGACCGTGCGCGAACAGCTTCTCCTGCAGATCCGACAGCACGATGCCACGCTCGGTCAGCAGCGTCTTGCCGCGCTGCTTGTCACCGATGAACCCCGGCGTCGCCGAGGTGTCGAGATCGATGATCCGCTGGCCGTCGGCCCGCAACGCGGTGGTGACGGGTTCGGCCCAGTGTTTCGCCATTTCCCATGCCTACCACTACTGCGCGCGATCGACCGGCAAGCTCGACGCAATCGTTGCCTGCCAGCAGGCGACGCCGGCCGGGTCGGCGATCTCGGGCCGGTGCACGTATACCGGATCGGCGCCCGCGGCCTGCTGCGCGCGGTAGTCGGCCAGCAGCCGGAACGCGACGACGCCGAGCGGGATGATCGCGGCCAGGTTGACCAGCGCCATCACGCCCATGAACACATCGGCCAGGTTCCAGATCAGGCTCACCGAGCCGAGCGCCCCGCCGAACACGGCCACCAGCACCGCCACCCGGAAGGCCGTGAGCACCTCCGGCCGGTCGGTGATGAACTCGATATTGGCCCGGCCGTAGTAGAAGTTGCCGATCATCGAGCTGAACGCGAGCAGGAACACCACCGCGGTCAGCACGTGTCCGGCCCAGCCGCCGAGGCTGGTCTGCAGCGCGCTCTGAGTGAGGTCGGCGCTGCGCCGCTCCGACAGGTCGGGGTCGCTGGTCAGGATGATGAACGCGGTGATCGAGCAGATCAGCAGGGTGTCGAAGTAGACGCCCAGCGACTGCACGAGCCCTTGCTTCACCGGATGCGAGACGTCGGCCGCGGCCGCCGCGTTCGGCGAGGAACCGAGACCGGCTTCGTTGGAGAACATGCCGCGCCGGATGCCCTGCGCGATCGCGACGCCGACGCCACCGCCGACCACCTCGCGCAGGCCGAACGCGCCGCCGACGATATCGGCGATCACCCGCGGCAGATCGTCGATGTTGAGCACCACCACCGCGATGCCGAGCAACAGATACACGATCGCCATGACCGGTACGAGCACCTCGGTGATGTGGCTGATCCGGCGCACTCCGCCGAAGATCACCACCCCGAGCAGGGCGATCAGCACGAGCCCGACAGCCACGGGGAACCAGTCGCCGTCGAGGTCCGGCAATGAGGCCCTGGTGGTGGCCACGATGGTGTTGGACTGCACGGCGTTGAACACGAAACCGAAGGTCACCGTGATGATGACCGCGAAGATCATGCCCTGCCAGCGCCGCCGCAGCCCGTACTGCATGTAGTAGGCGGGGCCGCCGCGGAAGGTGCCCGGCTCGTGCTCGGGCCGCTTGTACAGCTGGGCGAGGGTGGATTCGACGAAGGCCGAGGCCGCGCCGAGGGTCGCCATCGCCCACATCCAGAACACCGCGCCCGGCCCGCCGACGCTGATCGCGGTGGCGACGCCGGCGATATTGCCGGTGCCCACCCGCGCCGCCGCCGAGATGCTGAACGCGCCGAACGCCGACACCGACTTCTTCCCGTCGGCGGCGGGCTGTCCCTTCTCGGCGACCACCCGCAGCATCTCCGGCAGCATCCGCAACTGCACCACTCCGCTGCGCACGGTGAAGTACAGCCCGGCCGCGATCACCAGGGGGATCAGCAGCCAGTTCCAGAACACGTCGTTGCCATCGACGACGACCGAGTTCAGCGTGTCCATGCGGCGAGGCTACCGTCGGGCAACCGCGCGACCGGTCAGGCCGCGCCCGATGTCGCCCGATCCGCGTCCTGACCGGTCAGGCGGGCCGGGTGGCGTCGACGTACTGCATGAAACGGTGCACGCGCTGGTCGATTTCGACCAGCCCGGCCTCGGCGAACAGACGCGGGAAGGTGTCGCGACCGAACAGCCGCAGCCCGCTCAGACCCGCGGCCACGGTGCTGGCCCGACCGAACAGGTTGTCCTCGCGAAAGCTGGTGGTGATCGCGATCCGGCCGCCCGGCGCGAGCACCCGGATCATCTCGCGGGTGGCCGCGATCGGATCGGGGATCAGGTACAGCGCGCCGAAACAGCAGACGGCGTCGAAGGTTCCGTCGGCGAAGGGCAGCATCCGCGCGTCACCGCGGACGTAGCCGACCCGCGGGCCCGCGTTGTCGACGGCGGCCTTGGCCAGCATCGGCTCGGAGTAGTCCAGCCCGGTGACGAAGCCGTCACCGGCGAGGAACTCGCTCAGGTACCGGGTGAAATTGCCGGGGCCGCAAGCCAGATCGAGCACCTTCTTGCTACCGCTGAGCCGCAGCGTGTCCACGGCCTCGCGGCGATCGCTGCCGGTGGTGCGGCCGCTGGCCAGGTAGAACAGCGTGGGCCGCCACGCGTGCTCGTAGACCGCGGCCAGCGCGGGCGCGTTCATGGTCCTGCGGGCCAGGTTCACTGCCGTGCGACCTCGATCGTCATGCCCGCGCCGCGCAGCCGCTCGGTGAGCGCCTCGCCCATGGCCGAGGCGGGGGTGAGAATGCCCGCGCGCGGCGGGAGTTCGTCGAAGGCCAGGCTCAAACCGGCCTGGCCGAGCAGGACGGCGGTGGCCTGGTAGCCGGGGTCGCCGGTGCCGGAGAAGGTGGCCTGGTACTTGGCGCCGGAGCTGGTGCGGGCGAAGGTCTTCATGGTGAACCAGCCGCTGAGGCGCGCCTTCTCGCTGGGCCCGGTGCCCGGCTTGGGCAGGATCCGGTCGAGCAGCTTGCGCCCGAACGAGACGCGCGAGAGCACCGCGCCCGAGGCCATGCCCGCCACGATGCCGCCCGCGATCCCGGCCGCCACCAGCGGCGCAGCCGCCGAGTTGCCCGCGTTCATGACCTCGCGGTAGCGGAACTGCTTGCCGTAAGCCCAGCCGAGCAGGCCGTTGGTGCGGCGCACGACCTTGGTGTTGTGCGAGGCCATGATGAACGTGGTGACCCAGCCGTTGAGGCTCGGGTCGATGCTGTCGGCGCGGGCCAGCGCCTGGTCGGACTGGCGGCCGACGTCGGGCTCCATCGAGCGATCGGGGCTCAGCGAGTACGGGTGCGCGAGGATCTTGCCGCGGCCGGAATCGGCGGCGATGTCCTCCATCATGGCGCGGCCGGAATCGATGGTGCCGCCGCTCATTCCGCCCTTGAGGTAGGCGACCAGCGTGGTGTCCTCCAGCTCGCCGGTGTCGTCGGCGACGCTCGCGCGGTAGATCTCGTAGACGCTCAGATCCGACGGAATCGAGTCGTAGCCACAGGAATTCACGATCTTGGCACCGGAGTCGACGGCGACCCGCTCGAACTGCTCGATGGCGTCGTGGATGAACAGCGGCTCACCGGTGAGGTCGGCGTAGTGGGTGCCCGCGGCGGCGCACGCGCCGAGCAGCGGCATGCCGTAGCGCAGGTACGGGCCGACCGTGGTCACCACGACCTTGGTTCGCTCGGCCATCGCGGCGAGCGAGGCCGGATCGGTCGAATCGGCGACGACCAGTTCCCAATTCGCCGCGGCGGGGCCGAGTTCGGCGCGCACGGCGGCGAGCTTGTCGGCCGAGCGGCCCGCCAGCGCGATCCGCGCGTCGGCGGGGGCGGCGGTGAGCAGGTATTCGGCGGTGAGTTTGCCGACGAATCCCGTCGCGCCGAACAGGATCAGGTCGAACTCGCGGTGCTGCGGCACAGGGGCGCCTTTCATCGAGTGCTCGCCTTGCGGGCGCGCGGCTTCTTCGTCGGTTTCGGCGGGTGGGTGGTGAGCCAATCACGGTGGGCCAGACCGAGTTCGGTGACCGGGGGCTCGTCGTAGAGCCATTCCCGGGCGATCAGGTGCCAGTTGTTGGTGCTGTCGAGCTGGCCGAGCATGCCGAAGGTGAGGAAGTCGGCCCGGCGGGAGAACAGGTGCTCCGGCGGCAGATTCTGCTGCTTCATGCCGGTGAACTCGCTGGCCCTGGGGTCAACGGCCAGCAGGAACGCGCCGCTGGCGAGTTCGGGGGTGATGGTCAGTTCCTCGTCGACCAGACACCATTCGGAGGCGGCGAGTACGTACTCGAGACATTCCTCGGCGCCGATCTCGTCCGGCGAATCGATCACGCCGCGCTCGATCATCAACTGCCGCAGGTCTTCCGCGCGGTCCTCGGCGGCGGCGCGCAGGCAGAGGATCTCGAAGTGCACGAGTTTGGGGTCCATGCGATTGAACAGGCCGAAGTCGAGGAAGGCTACCCGGCCGTCGCGGGCCAGCAGCACATTGCCCGGATGCGGGTCGCCGCAGAACTCGTTGAAGGTGAACAGCGAGCCGACGTAGAAGCGGTAGATGATCTCGCCGACCCGGTCGCGTTCGGCGGCGGGCAGATTCCGGATCTCGTCGAAGCCGGTGCCCTCGATGAACTCGCTGACCAGTACGCGGGTGGTCGAGAGCTCCCGCACCGCGTCGGGCACCACGATGAACGGGTGGTCGCGGTAGAGGTGCGCGATCTCGGACTGGGTGACCGCCTCGGCCACGTAGTCGAGTTCGGCCTCCATGTTCAGTTTCAGCTCGTCGAGCACCGCCGGGGTGATCCACGGCATGGCCGAGGCCAGCACCCGGCGGAACATGGTCAGGTTCTTCAGGTCGGCGCGTACCGCGGCGTCGACGCCGGGGTACTGGACCTTCACCGCGACGGCCCTGCCGTCTGGCAGGGTGGCCCGGTAGACCTGGCCGATCGAGGCCGCCGCGATCGGCTCGGGGTCGAATTCGGCGAACACCTCGGTCAGCGGACGGCCGAAGTCCTCCTCGACGACCGCGCGCATCACGTCGAACGAGACGGTCGGCGCGGCGTTGCGCAGCACGGCCAGCCGCTGCTGGAACCGGTCGCGATGGTCCGGCGGCACCAGATCCAGGTCGAGCACCGACATCATCTGGCCGAGCTTCATGGCCACGCCCTTCATGGTGCCCAGCACCATGACCACCTGCTCGGTGGTGCGGATCATCGACTCCTCGGCCATTCTGGCGCGCACGGCTTCCGAGCGGCCGCGCATGGACAGTCTGGTCTTCTTCGAGCGGATCACCGAGCTCGCCGCTACCGCCCCCAGCTTCGTCCCGCGGGCAAGCCGGGATGTCGGCACGTTTTTCGCCATCGAGGTACCTCCATTGGTGCCGACGCGCAGGGTGGCCGCCGACGACACGAAGCGCACGCGACCACCCGCGGTGACGCAAGCCACAGCGCCCCGCTCGGTTCAGCGTAACGAACCGGGCGGCGATGTCGAGCCCGGCACCGGCGATCGCGAGGATCGCCCGGTCAGGAGGGCTGGACGGGAATCTCGGGCAGCTGGTGGCTCTGCGAGGTGAAGTACTCGGGCGACCCGCCCGCCCTGGCGACACCCTCGATCGCCGACCACGCCATCATCGTCAGGTAGTCGATGACGTCCTGGCGCGGCATCGCCTTCTCGGTGGTCGTCCACCAGTGCGTGGCCAGCTGGATGCCGCCGACCAGCACATACGACCACAGCATCGCGCCGTCGGTGCGCACGCCCTTGGCGCCGGCCCGGTCGACGAGCACGGCCGTGACCACCTCGGCGAAGAGCCGTTCGAACTCCGCCAGCGAGGACTTGTCGCCCGCGGAGTTGCTCATGATGAACCGGTAGACCTCGGGGTCGTCGTCGACGGTGCCGACGTACTCGGTCATCGCGGCGCGCACCAGCTGGTACTCGTCGGCGTCGAGGTTGATCGCGCCGTACACGCGCGGCAGCAGCGTGGTCTCGATGAACCGCTGCATGGTGGCGTGCACGAGGTCGTTCTTGTCGGCGAAGTAGCGGTACAGCACGGTCTTGGACACGCCGATCTCGGTGGCGATCTCGTCCATGCCCGCCTGGCTGCCGCGCGCGCGGATGGCGTTGAGCGTGCCGTCGACCAGCTCTTCACGCCGGTCGATCTTGTGCTGTCGCCACCGCCGTTTGCGGCCGTCGACAGGACCGCCGCCGCGCACGGTGGCGGCGCGGCCCGTCTGCTCGCCGATCTCGACAAGGTCTTCGGTGGACAGAACAGCCCCCTTGTGATCGATAGTGGCGTCTCTGGTTCTACAGCTTAGGCGCGCCGGTGTGGGGTGGCGCTCGTTTGGTCGACGTTGCGGCAATTACCACACCTCGGTGCTTACCCGCGCGTAAGACGAACCGGGCGGTTTTGCGGCGTCGGGGCGGGCGCCACGCGGGTTGGCGGCGGCGCGCTCGCCGCGCGCACAGCAGAATGGGGGCTATGGAGAAAGCTCCCGGCAACACGGCGGTTCTCACGCCGCGCACCGAGCCCGCCGCGCAACCAGCGGGTTTCGCGGTCATGACCGACGAGGCCGGCAAGAAACGTGACCTCTTCAAGATGAAAGCGCTGGCCACCGGATTCCTGCTGGTGGCCAGCGCGGTGTACCTGTTCTGCCGTTGGCTCGAATCGCGCGGCTCCGGCGGCGAGTGGGTCGGCTACGTGCGGGCCGCCTCCGAGGCGGGCATGGTCGGCGCGCTGGCCGACTGGTTCGCGGTGACCGCGCTGTTCAAGCACCCGCTGGGCCTGCCGATCCCGCACACCGCGATCATCCGCAAGAAGAAGGACCAGCTCGGGTCGAGCCTGGGCGCCTTCGTGGGGACCAACTTCCTCGCGCCGGACGTGGTGTCGGCCCGGCTGGACTCCGCGCAGATCTCGCTGCGGGTCGGGCGCTGGATGGCCGATCCGGGCCACGCGGCGCGGGTGGCCCAGGAAAGCGCGACGATCCTGACCGCGGTGGTCGGCGTGCTGCGCGACGAGGACGTCGAGCAGATCATCGACAACACGATCGTCAAGCGGATCGCCGAACCGCTGTGGGGTCCGCCGCTCGGGCGGGTGCTCTCGGAGATGATCGCCGACAATCGCCAGCTGCCGCTGATCGACCTGCTGGCCGAGCGCGCGCATCAGTGGGCGCTGGGTTCGCAGGAGACGATCGATCGGATCGTGCTGCGCGACGCGCCGCAGTGGGCGCCGAAATTCGTCAACACGCTGCTGTCCGAGCGGATCTACCGGGAACTGGTCGAATTCACCTGGAAGGTGCGGTCGAATCCCGATCACGAACTCCGCAAGGCCGCCGATCGCTTCCTCCAGGATTTCGCCGACGATCTGCAGCACGACGACGCGATGATCGCCAAGGCGGAGAAGGTCAAGGCCGAGATCATGGGCCGCGAGCAGATCACCGGCATGGCCGAGGCGACCTGGCGCGCGGCCAAGCGGCTGATTCTGGAATCGGCCGACGACCCCGATTCCACGTTGCGCCGCAAGGTGGCCGAGAATGTGCAGCAGCTCGGTGAACGCTTGCGCGACGACCCGGCCATGCGCGGCAAGGTGGACGGCTGGATCGACCGCGGCGCCCGCTATCTGGTCGGTAACTACTCGGCCGAGATCACGACCCTGGTGACCGACACCGTCGCGCGCTGGGACGCCGACGAGGCGAGTCGCAAGATCGAACTGCAGGTCGGCCGGGATCTGCAGTTCATCAGGATCAACGGCACGGTCGTCGGCGCGCTGGCCGGCTTGGCCATCTACACGATCTCGCAGTTGCTGTTCCACTGAGCCGAACTGTTAGCCGAACCTGTGCTAACAGGAGTGCTTGCAATAGCTAGCACCCTGATTTAGTATTGACCGTACAACCGCCAGAAGGTGAGTGATGGCAGACCAGCCCGAGGGACGTGTAGCGCACGCGGCACAAGACATCGGAGGGTTCATCAGGTCCCAGCGCGAAGCCGCGCAGGTGTCCTTACGTCAGCTCGCCGCACTGGCGGGGGTGAGTAATCCGTACCTGAGCCAGATCGAACGCGGATTGCGTAACCCCTCCGCCGAAGTACTCGCGCAGATCGCCAAGGCGCTGCGGGTGTCCTCGGAGGTGTTGTATGTGCGGGCCGGATATCTCGAGCAGCGCCCGCACAGCCCGGTCAGGGACGCCCTGCTCGCGGACACTTCGGTGACCGAGCGGCAGAAACAGGTGTTGCTGGAAATCTATGAGTCGTTTCGCCGGGAAAACGGGGAAGAAACCGGCTCAGGGGGGATCGAACGGGACAGCGACGTTTCGTTCACGACAACTGACACTCCGCCACGCCAGGAGAACGAAGACTGATGACCGAGAAGACCGCTACCGTGACCAAGCCGCTGTTCGCCACCGTCGGTGCCGGTGACGCCATCTACACCGCCGTGAACGAGGTCGTCGCCGACGTCCGCGAGCGCGTCGCCACCACCGATGTGCAGGCCCGCGTCGACGAGGCCCGCGAGCGCATCGCCAACGTGCCCGCCGACGTGCAGGCCCAGTTCGACACCATCCGTGAGCGCATCGCCGGCCTGCCGTCGGAGCTGCCCGAGGACCTCGCCGAGCTGCGCGAGAAGTTCACCCCGGAAGAGCTGCGCAAGCTGGCCGAGCAGTACTACCGCCAGGCCCTCGACATCTACGCCGACCTCGCCGTCCGCGGTGAGGAGGCCGTCGACCGCCTGCGCGCCAACCAGGCCGTCGACGAGCAGATCGGTCGCGTGGAGAGCCTGTACAAGGATGCCTCCGCCCGCGCCGAGGATGCCCTCGCCAAGGTCACCGACCTGCTGGGCCGTGGCAAGGCCGAGGCCGAGGCCGTCGCCGACGAGGTCGCGGCTGTCGTCGATGCCGAGGTCGTCGCCGTGACCACCGAGGAGCCCGCGCCGGCTCCGGCCGCCAAGGCCCCCGCTGCCAAGAAGGCGCCGGCCAAGAAGGCCCCCGCGAAGAAGGCCGCCCCCAAGAAGGCCTGACACAGCACCGCGCACAGCGGCCCCGCACACCACTGGTGAGCGGGGCCGCTGTTCGTATGATGGGGGAGTGAACATGGTGAACGGTCTGACGTCGCTGATCCTGCTGGCCCTGTGGGTGGCGGCCTTCGGCGCGACGGTGTTCGCGCTCATCCACGCTGTGCGTCAGCGCGCGGACGCCTTCACGGCGGTCGACAAGATGACCAAGCCGATCTGGCTGGCGATTCTCGCCGGCGCGCTGGTCTTCCTGCTGCTCGGCATCGCCGGCTTCGGCATGTTGACCTCGTTCATCGCGATCATCGCGACGGGTGTGTACCTCGCGGATGTGCGTCCCAAGGTCGACGAGGTGCAGCGCGGCCCGCGCTGGTGACGACGCGCGCCGAATTTCCGGCGCGGATCCCTCGCGGTTCAGTGGTACGCGGTGTTACTGTATCTGGCAGTAACACAAAGGAGTGTGCCGATGCGTGCAAAGCTGCCGACGGCTCTGCTGAACCTGGTCGATTCCGCGTCCCTCGTGGTCAAGACCACCCTGGCGGCCCACCGGGCCGATCTGCGGACGCGAACCCACGGGGTCGCGGCGTTCGATCCGCCGACCGTGCCCGCGGACGTGATCCCCGTGGTCACCGCCGACGGCGCCCGGCTGCGAGTGCACGCCTACGGGCCCGTCGACGCGCCGGTCATGGTGCTGGTGCACGGCTGGACCTGCTCCATCGAGTACTGGAACGCCCAGATCAACGCCTTCGCCGGCGAGTACCGCGTGGTCGCCTACGACCAGCGCGGCCACGGTGAGAGCACCAACGGCTACGCCAAGCCGAGCCCGGCCCTGCTCGCCGACGACCTGGCCGACGTCCTCGACGCCGTGCTGCTGCCCGGTCAGCGGGCCGTGCTCGTCGGCCACAGCATGGGCGGCATGACGCTGATCTCCTGGGCCGGTCGTTTCTCCGAGCGCGTGGCCGATCAGGCCGCCGCGGTGGTGCTCACCAACACCGGCGCGCATTCGCTCGTCGAGGTGTCGACCATGGTCCCCGGCCTGAACCGGCCGCTGCGGATCCTGCGCGGCAAGCACCTGCCGACGCCGGACTGGCTGGGCAGGATCATCCTCGGCACCCCCGTGCTGTTCCCGCCGATCAAGCCCGTGCGCTGGATCTTCGCCCGCCAGGTGATGACGCTGGACACCCCGCGCCCGACCCTCGACTACGCGCTCTCGGTGGTCCGTGGTTGTCCGGCGATGACGCGCTCGCGCTGGGGCCTGGTCCTGGCCGAACTCCACCTGGGCGACGACGCCGCCAACCTCGTGGTGCCCACCACCGTGCTGGCCGGTGACCGCGACGACCTCACCCCGCCGCTGCACGCCGAGCGCCTCGCCGAGCTGCTGCGCCGCGCCGGCAACCTCGCCCGGCACAAGGTGCTGCCGACCGGCCATCTGGGCAACGTCGAACGCCACGACCTGTTCAACGCCGAACTGGCCGAGGTCATGGCCGCCGTCCGTGAGCCTGTGTACGCGGTGAGCTGAGCGCCTGCGAGGATGGGCGGATGAGTTCTGCCCCTGTGACCTCGGATGACCGCCGGTTCGTGCTGACCCTGGGCTGCCCGGACCGGCCGGGCATCATCGCCCGGATCTCCTCGTTCATCGCCGATTTCGGCGGCTCGATCGTGGAGGCCGGCTACCACTCCGACGGTGACATCGGCTGGTTCTTCACCCGGCAGGCGGTCAAGGCCGCGACCGTGCCGTTCGGCATCGACGAACTGCGCGCCCGCTTCGCCGAGGTGGCCGCCGAGTTCGGTCCCGAGACCGACTGGCAGCTGCACGACTCGGGGGCGCCGCGCCGGGCGGTGCTGCTGGTCAGCAAGGACGGGCACTGCCTGCACGACCTGCTCGGGCGCGCGGCCGCCGGCGAGCTGCCCGCCACCATCGAGGCCGTCATCGGCAACCACCCCGACCTGGCCGGGATGACCGAGGCGCACGGCGTGAAGTTCCACTACGTGCCGTTTCCGAAGGACCCGGCCGAGCGGGGCCCGGCCTTCGAACAGGTCCGCGATCTCGTCGACGCCCACGATCCGCATGCCGTCGTCCTCGCCCGCTTCATGCAGGTGCTGCCCGCCGAACTGTGCGCGCACTGGGCGGGCCGGGCGATCAACATCCACCACAGCTTCCTGCCGTCGTTCGTCGGCGCGCGCCCGTACCACCAGGCCTACGCGCGCGGGGTGAAGCTGATCGGCGCGACCTGTCACTACGTCACCGCCGAACTGGACGCGGGGCCGATCATCGAGCAGGACGTCATCCGCGTCGACCACGCCGACGACGTGCGCGACATGGTGCGGCAGGGCCGCGACATCGAGCGGGTCGTGCTGGCGCGCGGGCTGCGGTGGCACCTGGAGGGCCGGGTGCTCGTGCACGGCCGCCGCACGGTCGTCTTCGAGTAACTGCTCAGAGGTCGTAGAACGGCGCCGGGTAGCGGAACTCGCCGGTGACGGCCGGGTCGTAGGCCGTCATCGGACGGACCTGGAAGAACTCCGTCCAGTCGGCCTCGTCCGGCACGATGCCGAGCCGGGCGCCGGGCACGAACCCGAAGCGGGTGTAGTAGTCGGGATTGCCGACCAGGCCGACGACCGATTCGTCGAGCGCGTCGGCGGCCCCGAGCGCGGCGTGCATCAACGCCGAACCGACCCCGGTCTTCTGATGGTCGGGATCGACGCCGAGCGGGCCGAGCGCGAGCACCGGGAACGGGCCGATTCCCGCCCTGGTGAGGCACAGGTGCCCGACGACGGTGTCGTACTCGAGCGCGACCAGCGACAGCGTGGGCATCCACGATTCGTCGGTGCGCAGCGCGTCGACGAGCGCTACCTCGGGTGGTTCGGTGATCGCCGGGTCGTCGGCGTAGTGGGGGGTGAAGGCGTCGCGGTGGATGGCGGCGATGGCCGCGGCGTCCGCTGGGGTCTCTCGACGGATCAGCACAATCGTCTCCGTATCCTCGGCGGCCGGCGCCGGTCGAAAACCGCCACGCTTAAGTCTCCCGGATTCGGGTACACCCGCGCAACGCTGTTCGCGTGGCGGCCTGCGCGGCGGCGGCCGTGTTGCGGTGTGTCATGCTCGAGACCATGACCGTCTCGACACCGCTGACCCGGGCCGACGTGGCCGCGATGATCGATCACACCCTGCTCGCCCCCGAAGCCACACCGGCCCAGGTCCAGGAGCTGATCGCCGAGGCGCGCACGCTCGGCGTGTACGCGATCTGCGTGTCGCCCTCGATGCTGCCGGTGCGGGCGCCGGGGCTGGTCGTCGCGACCGTCGCCGGTTTCCCGTCCGGCAAACACCACTCGCTGGTCAAGGGCGCCGAGGCGCGCTTCGCGGTCGAGCAGGGCGCGGCCGAGGTCGACATGGTCATCGATGTGGGCGCCGCGCTGGCCGGTGATTTCAACGCCGTGCTCACCGACGTCATCACGGTGCGCGAGGCGACCACCGATCGCGGCGCCGTGCTCAAGGTGATCATCGAATCGGCCGCGCTCACCGACGAGGCGATCGTCGGCGCGTGCCGGGCCGCCGAGGAGGGCGGCGCCGACTTCGTGAAGACCTCCACCGGATTCCACCCGGCGGGCGGGGCCAGCGTGCACGCGGTCCGGCTGATGGCCGAGACCGTCGGCGGCCGCCTCGGCGTCAAGGCCAGCGGTGGCATCCGCACCGCCGAGGACGCGGCCGCGATGATCGCGGCGGGCGCCACCCGGCTCGGGCTGTCCAAGTCCGCCGCGGTGCTCGACGGGTTTCCCGGCTAGCGCCATCAGCAGGTGAAGTCGGCCTGCCGACCGTCGGGCGCGCTCTCGAGCGTGGTCTTGCCACCCGCGAGGTGCACGGTGACGCCGTCGTCGGTGACCCGCACCTCCTGCGCGCGCAGGCCGAGCGGGTAGCTCTGCAGGCTCTGGGTGAAGGTCTCGACGATGCCCTGCACCAGGTCGGTGGGCAGGCCGATACCGAGCAGCTGCGCCGACTTGGTCTCCACCACGACATTGCCGTTGCGCACCATGGGCTGCACCTGCAGCTGGGCCAGGCCGCCGATCACGTCGAGGGTGAGCACGCCGGTGGTGCGCGAGGAGCTCACGCCGCTGACCATGCCGCCGAGGGTCTGCTGGATGCCGTCGTTGTTCCAGGTCACCTCGGCCGAGGAACCGCCGATGGTGCCGCCGCCGCGGCCGTGGTCGGTGAGCTCGATGTCGTCGAACTCCGCGTGCACCACCATCCCGACCGCGGGACCGAACTTGTTGTCCTCGCTGTCGATGGTGACCGAGCCGACCTTGCCGTCGAGGTAGGTGAGCAGCATCGGCTTCGGGCCGAAGCCCACGTCGATGGTGGACCCCATCTGCTGCTCGAACGAGCTGCTGATGCAGCGCGAGATCTGGTGGCGGGCATAGGCTTCGGTGCCCACGATCGCGGCCACCAGCAGCGCGGCGACCACGACCAAGGCGATCACCAGCGTGCGCCGACCTACCTTGGGGCGTTGGGGTGTCTGCGTGGTCATGGCATCGGATTCTTCCCGAACTTTCTGTGTCTGCTCTGAGGACGGCGTGAAAGCCTTCGCAGCAAAGTGTGACCTGGCACACTCCGGCGGGCGTAGCCTGGATCCATGACTGGCGAGGGTGTGCGCCGGGTGCAGGGGACGGCGGATCATCGGTGGCGCGTGCTACGGCGGCTCGCCGGTCGGCACGCGGGCTTCTTCACGACCCGTCAGGTATTGCGGACCGGGTGTGAGGTGCAGGTCAGAGCGGCGCTCGGGGACGGCTCGGTGACCAGGGCCGGTGTCGGGATGATGCGGCTGGCGCAATGGCGGGCCGGTCCGCTCGACGAGTACGCGATGTGGGCGGCCTGGTTCGACGGCGCCGCGGCGGTGTCGTATCAGAGCGCTGCCGAGCTGCACGGGATCGGCCGATTACAGCCGCGGTTCCTGCACCTGTCGGTGTCGGCGGGGCGTCCGCCGGTGACGCCGCGACTGGTGCTGACCCGGCGCAAACTGGACGGGCCCGATGTCGAGTCGGCCGGGCCGTTCCTGGTCACCACGCCGGTGCGCACCGTGCTCGATCTGGCCGAGACCGAGATCTCGCAGTCGGCGCTGGACGAGGTGGTCGCCGACGCGGTCGCCATCCACCGCTGCGACATCGACGAGATCTGGTGGGGCGGACAGCAACTCGCCCCGCGTGCGGCCGCACGGGTGCGCCGGGCGTTAACCGGCGTCTGACCAGCCGTTCGGCGCGACCACCTGCCACGGCACCGACAGCACGCAGTCGCGCATCCGGCGGCGATACGCGCGCACCGGAAAACCGCTCTCGCGCAACAGCTCCGAGGCCCCGCGCCAGCGGATACGCGGACCGAACGGGGCCAGCGCCGCCGAGCGATCCCAGGCGCGGTCGGCCGCGGTGAGCAGCGCGTGCACCGGTTCGCCCGGAATATTGCGGTGGATCAGCACTTTCGGGAGTCGCTCGGCGATATCGGACGGGCGCTCGACGGTGAACGGGTCCCAGGCCAGCGTCAGCGAGAGCGGGCGGTGCCGGTCGAGCAGCACCCAGGCGCAGCGGCGGCCGAGTTCGTCGCAGGTGCCGTCGACGAGCAGACCGCCCGGCGCGAGATTCGACCGGATGCGCGACCACGCGTCGGGGACGGCGTCCTCCGGGTACTGGCGCAGCACGTTGAACGCGCGGACCAGCACCGGGCGCAGTCCGGCCAACTCGAAACCGCCGCGGGCGAAGCGCACACCGTCGCGGCCCTCGACGACCCTGGCGGGGTCGATCTCGAGCCCGACCACCCGCAGATCGGGGCGCACGGTGCGCAGCCGCGCGGCCAGTTCGAACGTCGTCCACGGCGCGGCGCCGTAGCCGAGGTCGACGATCAGCGGATCGGCGGCCGCGCGCAGGCGCTCGGTCACCAAGTCGTCGTGGGTCAGCCAGCGGTCGCTGCGGCGCAGGCGGTTGACGCCGGTCGTGCCGCGGGTGATGGTGCCGACCGGGAGCGGTCGTTTGCGGTCCACGGCGGTCGTCGGGGCGCGAGTGCGTCAGACCGTCTTCTTCGCGGCGGCCTCTTCCAGCCAGCGCGAGGTCTCCTCTTGCTCGGCCCGGAACAGGTCGACGAGGTTCACCAGCATCAGCTGTTCCAGGCGCGGGCCGACCATCGGGATGAACACCTTGGCGGTGGGGGAGAAGCGCATGGTCGCGCCGGTCTCGGTGGGGAACAGCCGGATGTCGCCGTTGAGGCTGCCCGGGCCGGCCGGGATCGAGGCGGAGAAGGTGCCCTCGGTCTCCTCGCGCTCGAACGGGCCCCAGCTCTCCTTGCGGGTGATGACCATGTCCTTGCGCATCACCGTCTGGGCGATCTCGGGGAGCATCTCGCGCGGCAGGGTGTGGGCGAGCACCACATCGATGCCGGAGTCGCTCACCTCGTGGCTGATCACCTCGTTGTGCGGGGAGTACTTCCGCATCTCGGCGACGCGCGCTTCCCAGTAATCCCTGCTCTGCAGCGCCGCGTAGAGCTCTTCGGCGGTGTGCAGCGGGTAGCGGGCGGAGTAGTCAAGTCGACGTGCCATGAGGGAGCAGTGTATTTGGAGCGCTGGCGCGCTCGAGTCGGCGGCCCCTTGTGTCCCGCCGGTCAGGCACCGTGGCTTGCTCCTTCGTCGCGTACGCCACGGCGCCTGACCGGCGGGACGGCCGCCGACGGCCGACTGTGTCGGCCTGCGGAAGGAGTCAGCGGGTGGCGAGCCACTGCTCGGTGAAGCCGGCCTCGTTGGCCAGCAGTTCCAGCAGGTGCTCGGAGATCGCGGCCTCGATCTTGCCGCCGAACAGCGGGATCTTCACCTCGATGCTGCCGCTGATGGTGGCGACCGAGCCGGTGCCCTCGTCGGTCAGGGT
This sequence comes from Nocardia sp. No.11, assembly GCF_038752175.1. Taxonomy (NCBI): domain Bacteria; kingdom Bacillati; phylum Actinomycetota; class Actinomycetes; order Mycobacteriales; family Nocardiaceae; genus Nocardia; species Nocardia sp. No.11. Next base: position 65,653 of record NZ_JBCGFB010000004.1, read on the forward strand.
GACGATGGCGCTGACCTTGGCGGGCGCGCCGTCGACGTGCGCCTCGATGGTGCCGGTCGTGCCGGTGTAGCTCTCGGTGCGCGGAATCACCAGGTCGCCAGGGCGCACCGCGGTGATCGCGGGCGGCAGCTGATCGGCGGGGATCGACTGGACCATCTGCACGCGCACCTGGTCACCGGTGATGCCGAAGGAATCCAGCCGGGCGCCGGGCCCGCCGACCTCCTCGATACGAGCCTTCCAGTACTGCTCGTCGGAGAACGCCGCGCGCACGGCCTCGACCGGCTTGGTGTAGCGAGCCGTGTACGCCAGAGGTGTAGCCATGCGCGACAGGCTACCGTCTTGTGACGTGGGAACAACTCAGGTGGTGTCCGCCGATCAGGTGCGTGACCTCCTCGCCGATACCGGCGCGGTGGTGCGGGAATCGGTGCGTTTGTCCGAACTGACGACCCTGCGGGTCGGCGGGCCCGCGCTGGTCGCCGAATGCGACAGCACCGAGGCGCTGATCGCCACGGTGTCGGCGCTGGACGCGGCCGGGATCCGGGTGCTGCTGATCGCCGGTGGGTCCAACCTGCTCATCGACGACGCCGGCTTCGACGGGGTCGTCGTCCGGGTGGGCACCACCGGTGTGCGGATCGGCGCGGACAGCGTGTTCGCCGAGGCGGGGGCGAACTGGGACGCGGTCGTCGCGGCGACCGTGGCGGCCGGCCTGGGCGGGCTGGAATGCCTGTCGGGGATTCCCGGCTCGGCCGGGGCGACGCCGGTGCAGAACGTCGGCGCGTACGGCGCCGAGGTGTCCACGCTGCTGCGCCGGGTGCGGTTGCTCGATCGCACGACCGGTGCGGTCCGCTGGGCCGAGCCGGGCGAACTCGGCTTCGCGTACCGCACCAGCGTGCTCAAGCACAGCGACGACGCGGTGGTGCTGGCGGTGGAGTTCGCGCTCGACCCGTCCGGGCTGAGCGCCCCACTGCGCTACGGCGAACTGGCCAGGGTGCTCGGCGCGGGCGACGGCGAGTCCCGTCCGGCCGCGGCCGTGCGCGCGGAGGTGCTGCGGCTGCGCGCGGGCAAGGGCATGGTGCTCGACCCCGCCGACCACGACACCTGGAGCGCGGGCTCGTTCTTCACCAATCCCGTGGTGCCCGAGGACCGGCTGCCGCAGGTGCTCGGGGCCATCACCGCTCATCTCGGCGAGGTGTCGGTGCCGACCTACCCCGCGCCCGACGGCACCAAGCTCTCGGCGGGCTGGCTGATCGAGCGCGCCGGCTTCGCCAAGGGCTTCCCCGGCGAGCAGGCCGCGGCCCGGCTCTCCACCAAGCACACCCTCGCGCTGACCAACCGTGGCGCGGCCACCGCCGCCGACATCGTCGAGCTGGCTCGCACGGTCCGCGCCGGCGTCGAGGAACGGTTCGGCGTGCGGCTGGAACCGGAGCCGGTGACGGTCGGCCTGACCCTCTGAGCCCGGCGGTCGCGCGGCCCGGTCGGTAGCCCGGCGTACATTCGATGCCGTGAGCAAACCTTCGGTAACCGCCTCGTCGCGTGCGCGCGGGACGGCAGTTCGGCATGTCCGGCGCGCGTTGGCCGCCGACAGGCGTGGCGTGGGTGTTCGGCGCGGACGCCCCGTGGTTGCGGTGATCTTGCTGGCGGTGCTCGTCGTGCTGACGGGCTGCACCATCGACCGACCCGGCGGCGACGCCGCACCCGCGGGCCCGGTCGCCCGGGTCACCGTGACGCCCGCGGCGGGCGCGACCGACGTCGCGCCGGTCACCCCCGTGTCGGTGACCGTCGCCGACGGCCGGATCGATCAGATCGCACTCACCAACGCCAACGGCAAGCAGGTCGCGGGCACCTTCGGGCCCGATCGCGCGAGCTACCAGGTCACCGAGCCGCTGGGCTACGACACCACCTACACCTGGACCGGCACGACGATCGGCACCGACGGCAAGCCGGTCCCGATCGACGGCACCTTCACCACGTTGACGCCGAAGTCGACGATCCCGGCCACGATCAACATCGGGGACGGTCAGGAGGTCGGCATCGCGGCCCCGATCATCATCAAGTTCACGGGCCCGGTCACGAACAAGGCGGCGGTGGAGAAGGCGCTCACCGTCACCACCGACCCCGGCACCGAGGGCTCGTGGGCGTGGCTGCCCGACGACGGCGGTTCGCGGGTGCACTGGCGGCCCAAGGACTACTGGACGCCCGGCACCACCGTGCATGTCGCGGCCGAGCTCTATGGCGTCGACCTGGGCGGCGGCGCCTACGGCGACTCCGACCTGACTTCCGATTTCACCATCGGCCGCAGTCAGATCGTGATCGCCGACGCGCCGAGTCATCGCATGCAGGTGGTCCGCGACGGCGTCACCGTCTTCGATTTCGCCGTCTCCTACGGCGAGGGCAACGAGCCGCGCAACGTCACCCGCTCGGGCACCCACGTGGTCACCGAGAAGTACGAGGACTTCATGATGTCGAATCCGCCGTACTACACCAACGTTCGCGAACGTTGGGCCGTGCGCATCTCCAACAACGGCGAATTCATCCACGCCAACCCCGAATCCCTGTCGGCCCAGGGCTCGTCCAACGTCACCAACGGCTGCATCAACCTCTCACCCGCCGACGCCCAGGCCTACTTCCCGACCGCCCGCTACGGCGACCCGGTCGAGGTCACCGGCACCTCCATTCCCCTCTCCCAGGCCGACGGCGACATCTACGACTGGTCCATCGACTGGCCCACCTGGCAGTCGATGTCGGCCCTCCCCGCGGGTGCGCCCACCACCGGAGCAGCTGCGCCGAGGTAGCTTCGCGGAACGTGTCCACTCTGTTCAAACTGTCAGTGCGCGAATAGCATTGGCCGATGTGAGCATCTCCGGGGGGACCCGGAATCCGGGTGACGGTCTGTCCGTCGTATCCGATGAAGTAAGTGGGCTCGGCAATTATCTGTCCGACCTGATCTATGACGGGGGCTCGCAACTGCTGAATTCCCTTGCCGCGCTGGACCAGTTTCGCTCGGAGTAGCGGTCGGCAGCTATCTGCAACAGGGTGAGACCAACGCCGCTGAAGCTCGATAGTCTCGACGGCCGCGTCGGCGAGGTCCTGTCTGGCAGTTGGAGCGGTATCGCCGCATCGACAGCGTGCGTACCGCGGGCACGTCGGCCCGACCGGCGCGAGACCGCTACGTCGCTGTGGGCGAGTGTGGGCTGGGACATCGATGCCAGGGATTATCAGAAAATGCACCCCGCGGGAGACGAGTAGGTACCAGGTGGCGTTGGACATTGTTGTGCAGGACATGAACCACGCTGAGCTGCAGCGCTTCGGGGACGATGCGGAGGAGACGTTGTTCCGGCTGTGCGCGGCCCAGCCCGATACCAGCGTGGTCCGGGGGGTCTACCGCTACGGCGACACCATGTTCAACCGGCACCAACTGGGCATGATCCTCGATCAGATCGACGGAATCGAGGTGCGGACCGATGCCGAACGGGTGGCCGTCGACCTGCTGCGGAGGTCCGCGTCGATCGCGCTCCGCGCCAATGGGTATCTCATGTTCATCGGTGACTGACGGGCTCGATCCTGGTTCTGATCCGAAGAATGAACCCCGGCCGAGACGGTTCGGGGTTCATTCCGTTCGCGACGGTCAGACCAGGGCGGGGACGCGGGTGGGCCAGCGGGTGTGGTTGGGGTCGATGACGTAGGGGTGGGTGTGCTGGTAGCGGCCGGGGGCGATTTCGGTGGCGTCGGTGAGGATGGCCGGGTCGACGGTGCCGAAGTCGTGGATGTGGGTGATCTCGGCGGGGTCGTGGCGGGGCCACAGGCGGATCGCGGCGGTGACGCCGAGGGCGGCGATGACGGCCAGGGTGATCCAGGTGGTGGTGAAGCCCGCGGTGGTGGCCAGCCAGCCGGTGATCGGGTAGGTGATCAGCCAGGCTAGGTGCGAGAGCGAGAACTGGGCGGCGAAGAGGGCGGGGCGGTCCTGCGCGCGGGCCGAGCGGCGCAGCACGCGACCGGTGGGGGTGAGGACCAGGCCGGTGCCCGCGCCGATGACGGCCCAGGTGGCCAGGGCGGCGGCCCAACTCCAGTCGCCGATGCTCGCGGTCGACAGGGTGATCGCCGCGACCAGGCCGGTGACCAGGACGGCCGCGCCGGTGAGCATCACCGGACGTTCGCCGCGCCGGTCCAGGATCTTGGGCAGGGTCAGGGCGACGAGCATGGTGCCGAACCCGTTGGCGGCCAGCAGCAGCGCGACGCCGGACTGGTCGCCGCCGAGCACGTCGCGGGCGTAGTTGACGGTGTTGACCATGACCACCGAGCCCGCCGCGGCGACCACCAGGTTCAGTCCGAGTAGCCCGCGCAGTCGTGGGGTGGCCGCGAACAGCCGCAGGCCGGCGGCGAGACGCTGCCCGATCGCGCCGTCGCCGACCACCGCGTTCGGGATCCGCGCCGCCATGACCAGGGCGACCGAGACCGCGAAGCCGATGCCGGTGCCGACGAACAGCCAGTGGAAGCTGATCAGGCTCAGGGCCAGCGCCGCCAGCATCGGGCTGAGCAGGGTTTCCATGGTCGCGGCCAGCTGGGCGGCCGAGAGCGCCTTCGTGTAATCGCGCTCGTCGGGCAGGATGTCCGGCAGCACGGCCTGGTAGGTGGGGGTGTAGGCGGCCGAGGCGATCTGCAGCAGGGTGATCAGCACGTAGATCTGCCAGATCTGGTCGACGAACGGCAGGGCCAGCACGATGCCGCCGCGAATGCCGTTGAGCGCCATCAGGAATTGCCTGCGCGGCAGCCGTCCCGCGTAGGCGCCCGCGATCGGGGCGACGATCACGTAGGCGACCATCTTCAGCGTCAGCGCGGTGCCGAGCACGATCGCGGCGTTGCCGCCCGCCAGCTCGTAGGCGAGCAGGCCGAGGGCGACCGTGGTGAGACCGGTGCCGAACAGGGCGGCGACCTGGGCGGTGAACAGCAGGCGATAGTCCCGGTGGGCGAACAGTGAGGTGGTCATGATGGTCGGCCCTTCTGGGTAATGCATGGTCTCTTATCTGCGTATGGATGCAACTATATACCCATGGGGGGTATTCCCGTCAAGGGGCGGACTGTGTCCGCTTGACCTGAAGGGAGGTTGAGGTAGCACCGTGGTGCGCAGCGGCGGCCGAGCGGCTGCCACCTAGTCGGAGGAACACATGAGCGCCACGGTTGAGCACGCCCGCACCGCCATTCGCCCGCTGCGGGTCGTCGTCGTCATCGGCAGCACCAGGCAAGGGCGCTTCGGTCCCACCGTCGCCGACTGGTTCGTCCGGCAGGCGGCGCTGCGCGACGCGATCGAGGTCGACGTGGTCGACGCCGGGCAGGTCGAACTGCCGCGGGTCTTCGGCGCTGCCGCCGAGCACCCCTCGGTGGCCGAGGCCACCGACAAGCTCGCCCGCGCCGACGCCTTCGTCGTGGTGACGCCCGAGTACAACCACAGCTACCCGGGCACGCTCAAGAACCTGATCGACACCCACCACACCGAATGGCAGGCCAAGCCGGTCGGCTTCGTCTCCTACGGCGGTATCTCCGGCGGCCTGCGGGCGGTGGAACACCTGCGCCCGGTCTTCGCCGAACTGCACGCGGTCACCGTCCGCGACTCGGTCGCCCTGCCCAATCCGTGGGGCCGGTTCGACGAGGCGGGCGCACTGAGCGACCCGGGCGCCGCCGATGCCGCCGCGGTCCTGCTCGACCAGCTCCTCTGGTGGGGCGAGGCCCTGCGCGCCGCCCGCGCCGTGCGCCCGTACGGGAAGTGATCGCCGTGCTGACCCCGACCACGACAGCCCCACCCGTCACCCGCGATCCGATGCGCATCGCGCTGGTGCTGGTGGTGGGCATGATCATGGCGACGCTCGATCAGACGATCGTCAACGTCGCCATCAACAAACTCTCCGTCGAGTTCGACGCGGGACTGAGCACGATCCAGTGGGTGGCCACCGGCTACTCGCTCGCCCTCGGCGCCGTGGTGCCGACCTCGGCGTGGCTGGTCGGTCGCTTCGGCGCCAAACGGCTGTATCTGACGGCGATCGCGGCGTTCGCGGTCGGCTCGGTGCTGGCGGGGCTGGCCTGGAACATCGAGTCGCTCATCGCCTTCCGGCTGGTGCAGGGCGCGAGCGGCGGGCTGCTGATGCCGGTGGCGATGACCATCCTGCTGCGCGCGGCCGGGCCGGAGCGGCTCGGCCGGCTGATGAGCACCCTCGGCCTGGCGATCCTGGTCGGCCCGCTGCTGGGGCCGGTGATCGGCGGCTACCTGATCGACGAGGTGTCCTGGCGCTGGATGTTCTTCCTGAACCTGCCGCTGGGCGCGCTGGTGCTGGTGTTGGCGGCCCGGGTGGTGCCCGACGATGCGCCGGAGCCGCCGCGTCCGCTCGACGTGCTCGGCCTGCTGCTGATGTCGCCGGGGCTGGCGCTGGTGATCTACGGCGTGACCGCGGCGGGGGAGAACGCGGGCTTCGCTTCGGCCGCGGTGCTGGTGCCGCTGCTGGCCGGCGCCGGGCTCATCGTCGCCTTCGTGCTGCGCTCGCTGAGCATCCCGGTTCCGCTGCTGGATCTGCGGGTCCTGGGCAATCGCACGACCGGGATCTCCGCCGCGTTGCTGGCGTTGTTCGCGAGCGGCTACTTCGGGTCGATGCTGTTGCTGCCGTTGTACTTCCAGGTGGTGCGTGGCGAATCGGCGCTGGTGGCGGGCGCTCTCGGGATTCCGTTCGCGCTGGCCTCGGGCGCCACCATGCAGGTCGCGGGCCGGCTGATCGATCGGATCCCGCCCGGCCGCTATCTGCCGGTGTCGATCACGGTGGCGCTCACCGGTTTCGTGCTGTTCGTGCTCCAGCTCGACGCGGACGCGCCGTACTGGGCGCTCGGCCTGACCATGCTGCTGATGGGCGCCGGTGGCGGCGGCACCATGATGCCGGTGATCACCACCGCGACCCGGCCACTGAGCCGGGCGCAACAGCCGGCCGGGTCGACGGTGCTGAACATGATCAGCACCACCGCGATGGCGGTCGGCACCGCGGTCAGCTCCGTGACACTGGGCGCCCTGCTCCCGGTGACCGGCGGGCTCCAGGCCCTGCACGGCATGAGTCGCGACCAGCGCGCCGACCTGGCTCCGGCACTGGCCGAGGCGTTCCAGCACACCTACTGGATCGCCCCGGTCATGATCGCCCTGGCGATGATCCCGGCGCTGCTGCTGCCGCGCCGCGCCGAAGCGTGAGGTCGACCGTCACCCGGTCGGCCACACCACTGCCTGGGCGACGATGACGTTCGTCCCGTCGAAGGTGACTGCTGGGCCCTCGTGGAGTTCGTAGCCCAGGGCCAGCGCCGCGCTCACCCGTCGGCAGAACGTCTCGTCGTCCGGGCCGGTCAGGACTCGATAGGCCGGTAGTCCGTCCGGTGGTTCGCTCATGCGGGCGATTATCCGCTACGCGGACTCGGTGGCGCGTTCCTTGCTCAGCGCCTCGGTCTGCTCGGTGCTCAGTCCCTGCTGCTTGGCCAGCAGATCGCGGATCTCGATGAGCAGCTCGGTCTCGGTCGGCTCGGCGGCCTTGGTGGTGCCGAACTTGTTCTTCAGCGACTTCATCGGCAGCATCAGCACGAAGTACAGGACCGCCGCGACCATGAAGAAGTCGATGAACGCGGTGATGATCGGGCCGAGCGCGATGAAGGTGGCCGGCTTGTCGGCGATCAGCTGGACGCCGAGACCCAGTTCGTTGGTCGAGCCGAAGACCGCGAGCAGCGGGTTGACGATTCCCTTGGTGAACGAGGTCACGACGGCGGTGAACGCGGTGCCCATGACCACCGCGACCGCCAGATCGATGACGTTTCCACGCATCAGGAAGTCTTTGAACCCGTCGAACACGGACTTGATACTGCGCATCGGTGAAGTACTCCTAGGACTGGCTATCGGCAAACGTGGCGATGTTATCGACCGTTCCAGTCGGTAGCGAATTCGCAGCTATGCCTCGGCCCGGTCCTGGGCAGTATCGGTTCCCCCGGTCCGGCTCGCCACTCGGGCAGCCGTGGCCCCCGGATTCGGTTGCCCGGTCCGGGGATTGAACGTCGCAGGTCAGGAGCGTCGCGCGAAGCTGCCGGGGCCTGCCTGGTCACGGGGCTTGACGACGATCGTGTCGAGGTTCACGTGTGCGGGCCTGCTCGCCACGAAGCCGACGATCTCGGCGATGTCCTGCGCGTAGAGCGGATCGATGCCCTGGTAGACCTTCGCCGCGCGCTCGGCGTCGCCGTCGAAGCGGACCAGGGAGAACTCGGTCTCCACCGCGCCGGGCGCGATCTCGGTGAGCCGCACCGGCTGCCCGAGCAGTTCGTCGCGCAGGGTGCGGTGCAGCACGGCCTGGGCGTGCTTGGCCGAGGTGTAGCCCGAGCCGTTCGGGTAGGCGTGGAAGGCGGCGATGGAGGTGATGGTGACGATCAGGCCGTCGCCGGAGTCGATCAGCTTCGGCAGCAGCGCCTTGGTCAGGCGCAGGGTGCCCAGGACGTTGGTCTCCCACATCCAGCGCCAGTCGTCGAGGTCGGCCTCGGCGACCGTGGCCAGGCCCTTGGCGCCGCCGGCGTTGTTGACCAGCACGTCGACCCGGTCGATCGAGTCGGTGAACGCGCGCACCGATTCCTCGGCGGTGACGTCGAGCTCGACGGCGGTGCCGCCGATCTCCTCGGCGAGCCGCTGCACCCGGTCGAACCGCCGGGCGCCCACATAGACGTGGTAGCCCTGCTTGGCGAGTTCCCGGGCGGTGGCTTCACCGATTCCCGAGCTGGCTCCGGTGACGACGGCGGTGCGAGTGCTCATGTGGATTGATCTTATTCGCCGTGGATTCGCCGTCGCCATGGCTGGGATCACGCTGATGTGGACCGGCGTTAGCCTGTCGGCATGGCTATTCGTGATGCTGTCAGTGCCGACGGAACCAGGATCGTCTACCGGGTCAGCGGCCCGGAGACCGGCAGGCCGCTGGTGCTGCTGCACGGCTGGGCGGGCAATCTGCGCTGCTGGGGCGCGGCCGCCGACGATCTGGCGCAGCGCTACCGCGTCGTCGCCGTCGACCTGCGCGGGCACGGGTACTCCGACGATCCGGGCGCCGGGTACGACGATCCCAAGGCGTGGGCCGCCGATGTCGCCGCCGTGCTGGCGGCCGAGGGCATCGCCTCGGGGGCGGTGTTGCTGGGCTGGTCCTACGGCGGCATCGTCGCCACCGACTACCTCGCCACCTACGGCGCTGCCGCCGTCGCCGCGGTCGTCTACTGCGGTGCCCCGGCCAATATCGGCCCGAAGGTGCCCGGCGCCGCCACCGGTCCGGCCATGGAGAAGGCGATTCCGGGCGTCTTCGACGAGGCGGCCGGGCGCGCGGTGCGCGGTTTCTCGGCGTTCGGCAACGCCAACACCGGTCCCGGCGCGGACAAGGGCGTCGACGCCCAGCGCCTGTTCGGCACCAGCCTGGCCACCCCGCCTTCGGTGCGGAAGGCGCTGTTCTACCGGACCATCGACAACACCGACACCCTGCGCGGTCTCGACATTCCGGTGCTGGTCCTGCACGGCACCGAGGATCCGGTGGTGCCCGCCGCCAACGGCCGCTACATCGCCGACAATGCCCCTAACGCCCGCCTCTCGCTGTGGGAGGGCGCCCAGCACGGGCTCTTCATCGAGGACCGCCCGCGCTTCTTCGCCGAGGTCAGCGCGTTCGTCGACGCGCTGGACTGAGTTCGGGCGGCGGACCCGCGCCCCCGCCGCTGTGAACTGTGAATGTTTCAGAAATGCGGGTGGGGGCAGCCTGACCTGCCTAACCTCTCTCGCACGGTCTCGTTCTCGGCCGGGCAGGGAGGTGACGCATGAGCGTCCTGGCACGGTGTGGGTTGCTTCTCGTCGCGGGGCTGGTGTGCGCCCACGCGGTCGCGGGCGCGGCGCCGCCCGATCCGCGCGGTGTGGACGCCGCGCGGCTGATCTCGGCGACGCCGGGGCAGGGTCGGGTCGTCGACCTGGTCGTGTACTCGGGGGCGATGGGCAAGCCGGTGCACGTCGCCGTGCTGCCCGCCGCCGACCGCGCGGCCGCGGCGCCGGTGCTGTACCTGCTCAACGGGGTCGACGGCGGCAGCGCCACCGGTGACTGGCGCGACGGCGGAAACTGGCTGACCCGCACCGACTCCGAGCAGTTCTTCGCCGACGAGCAGGTCACCGTGGTGATGCCGATCGGCGGCGCGGGCAGCTACTACGCCGACTGGCGCGCCGACGATCCGGTGCTCGGCCGCCAGCGCTGGACGACCTTCCTCACCCGCGAACTCCCCCGGGTGATCGACGCCGAATTCCGCGGCACCGGAGCCAATGCCATCGCCGGGGTCTCGATGGCGGGTACCGCGGCCTTCCAGCTGGCCCTGGCCGCGCCGCAGCTCTATCGCGCGGTGGGTAGCTACAGCGGTTGCGTGTCCACCAGCGGCCCGCAGGGCCACGCCATCGTCAACACTGTCGTCTCCGGCCAGAACGGCGACCCGGTGAACATGTGGGGACAACCCGGCGACCCGCTCTGGGCCGCCAACGACCCCTTCCTGCACGCCGACCGGCTGCGCGGCCTGGCCATCTACGTGGCCTCCGGCACCGGCCTGCCCGGCGACCTCGACACCACGGCGGGTCCCGGCATCGGCGGCGACCCGATGAAGCTGCTCGACCAGCTCCTCGTCGGCGGCGCCCTCGATGCCGTCACCGGCCTGTGTACCCGCCAATTGGCCGTCCGCTTCGGCGAACTCGGCATCCCCGCCACCGTCGACCTGCGTCCCGCCGGCACCCATTCCTGGGGCTACTGGAACGACGACCTGCACCGCTCCTGGCCGTTGTTCGCGCGCGCTCTGCGCCTCGGATGAATCGAATATTCGCTGTCCGATCGCGCGAGCGAACGATGCCGGAAAAGAATCCGGTGGGTCTTTTCACAGCAAATGCGAGGCGATTCCGGCTGCCCGCGGAGTTCGCAATATTGCACTCTATGGGTACGGGTTCGGGCGCTGTTACCGCAGGTAGTCGGCGCTGTTTCGGCCGGTCATCGTGGTGTCGGGAGCCGATGTGATACGACTGTGATTGTGTCCTGTGCCTAAGGAGTTCGAACGCACAGGCGCGCCATAAATCTTCTGGTAATCGTCACAATGTTCCGGTGAATTCGTGTGTAGCGTTCGGGAATGCCGTTTGATCGCAGAGGAAGTGGGTTCGGCGTCGAGAGCGGAGTTCGATGATGTTCGGTCGGGCAGTGGGCACTCGGATCGCCGGGGTGATGCTGGCGGTGCTCGCGGGGTCGGTGGTCGCGGTGCCAGCCGCGGCCGAGCCCGTGGCACGGATCGAGGACCGGCGGATCGAGGCCGATCGCACCATCGACATCGGGGTGTACTCGCCCGCGATGGACACCGTCGCCCGGGCACGCGTGCTGCGGGCCGCCGACCCGAATTCGCCTGCGCCGACGCTGTATCTGCTCAACGGGGTCGGCGGCGGCAGCGACGGGAACTGGCTCGATCGCACCGACGTCGTCGAATTCTTCAAGGACAAACAGGTCAATGTGGTGATCCCGTTCGGCGGGGCGGGCAGTTACTTCGCCGACTGGCGCGCCGACGATCCGGTGCTCGGCAAGCAGCGCTGGACCACCTTCCTCACCAAGGAGCTCCCGCCGGTGATCGACGCCGCGTTCGGCGGCACCGGCGCCAATGCCATTGCGGGACTGTCGATGGCGGGCACCGCGGTGTTCCAGCTCGCGCTCGCCGAACCGGGGCTGTATAGGGCGATCGGGTCCTACAGCGGGTGTGTGCGCACCAGCGACCTGCGGGGACAGGCGATCGTGAGCGCGGTGGTCGGCAGCAGGCTCGGCAACGTCCGCAACATGTGGGGGCCGCCGACCGATCCGGCGTGGACGGCCAACGATCCCTACCTGCACGCGGAGATCTTCCGCGGCACCGAGGTGTACCTGTCCTCCGGCAACGGGATTCCCGGACCGTTCGACACCATCGGCGTCGGGGACGACCCGGTGCAGCGGACCATGGAACTGCTCTTCGGCGCGTCGCTGGAGGCGGTCACCGGCACCTGCACCCAGCAGCTGCGCGACCGGCTGCAATCGCTCGGGATCCCCGCGACCGTCGATCTGCGACCCAACGGCACCCACTCCTGGGGCTACTGGCAGCAGGATCTGCACAAGTCCTGGCCGCTGTTCGAGAGGGCGCTGCACCGCTGATCCCGCCGCGAACGCCATGTCCGAAATTCGCTGGCACACAGGCCGCGTATCCGGCAGGCTCGTGTCGAAGCACAGGTGAACTCACTCACGAATATGCTGTGACTACCGTCACCGATCCCGGTAGGGATGTCGGCGGCGGTGTCGCGGCGTGCACACTGGAGTGTGTGAGTCAGCGTCGTCCGGAACTTTTGCCCCACCGCATCGCGGTGCTCTCGGTGCATACGTCACCGCTGGCGCAGCCCGGAACCGGCGATGCGGGCGGCATGAACGTCTACGTGCTGCAAACCGCGCTCGAGCTCGCCAAACGCGGCACCGAGGTGGAGATCTTCACGCGCGCGACCTCGTCGGATCTGCCGCCGGTCGCCGAGGCGGGCCCCGGTGTGCTGGTGCGCCACGTGGTCGCCGGACCGTTCGAGGGGCTGGACAAGAACGACCTGCCCACCCAGCTGTGCCCGTTCACCGCCGAGGTGCTGCGCCAGGAGGCGCGCCACCTGCCCGGCCACTACGACCTCGTGCACTCCCACTATTGGCTCTCCGGCCAGGTCGGCTGGCTGGCGCGGGACCGCTGGCGGGTGCCGCTGGTGCACACCGCGCACACGCTGGCCGCGGTGAAGAACGCCGCGCTCGCCGAGGGCGACGCCCCCGAACCCGAGACCAGGGTGATCGGGGAGAAGCAGGTCATCGCCGAGGCCGACCGGCTCGTCGCCAACACCGGTGACGAGGCCCGCCAGCTCGTCGACCTCTACGGCGCCTCGCCCGATCGCATCGACGTGGTGCCACCCGGCGCCGACCTGACCCGCTACCGGCCCGGCGACAAGCTCGCGGCCCGCGCCGAGCTGGGCCTGCGGGCCGACGAGCAGGTCGTGGCCTTCGTCGGCCGCATCCAGCCGCTCAAGGCGCCTGACGTGCTGGTGCGCGCCGCGGCCGCGCTGCTGCGCCGCGATCCCCGCCGCAAGCTGCGGGTGCTGATCGTCGGCGGACCGTCCGGCTCCGGCCTGGCCCGCCCCGACGCGCTGATCGAGCTGGCGGCCGATCTCGGGATCACCGAGCACGTCACCTTCCTGCCGCCGCAGCCCGCCGACCGGCTGGTGCGGGTATACCGCGCGGCCGATGTCGTCGCCGTGCCCAGTTACAACGAATCCTTCGGTCTGGTCGCCATCGAGGCGCAGGCCAGTGGCACCCCGGTGCTCGCCGCCGACGTCGGCGGTCTCGGCACCGCGGTGCGGCACCGCGAATCCGGTCTGCTGGTGCCGGGCCACCGCACCCCGGACTGGGCCGACGCGCTGGCCGCCCTGCTCGACGACCCGGATCGCCTGACGCGGATGAGCGCCACCGCCGTCGCGCACGCCAGCGAGTTCTCCTGGGCGCACACCGCCGAGGGACTGCTCGACAGCTACGCTGCCGCGATGGCCGGGTTCCGCGCCGAACGCGGCCCGATCGCCCTGCACGCGGGCGAGACCAGCCAGGCCAGATCGCGGGCGCTGTGGCGGCGCCGGACGGGAGTACGCAGGTGAGCGCCGTATCGCAGGTCATCGACGAAACGCTGCGCGACCGTGAGATCGAATACACCCGCCATTCCGACGACACCTTCATCGTCGTGTTGCCCGGCGAGCGCAAGCTCAAGACCACGGTGATGCTGACCGTCGGCAAGCACGGCGTGCGCATCGAATCGTTCGTCTGCCGCAAGCCCGACGAGAACTTCGAGGGCGTCTACAAGTACCTGCTGCGCCGCAACCGCCGCCTCTACGGGGTGGCCTACACCCTCGACAATGTCGGCGACATCTATCTCGTCGGCCGGATGTCGACCGAGTCGGTCACCCCCGACGAGCTCGATCGGATCTTCGGCCAGATCCTCGAGGCCGTCGACACCGACTTCAACGTCCTGCTCGAACTCGGCTTCGCGGAATCCATCCGCAAGGAATGGAAGTGGCGTGTCTCGCGCGGTGAGTCGCTGAAGAACCTGCGCGCCTTCGAGCATCTGATCGACGAGGCCGACCAGGTCTGAGGCCTGGTCCTCGACAGAACCGAAGCCCCGCCGGTCACGACCGGCGGGGCTTCGGCAACACTGTCAGCTCAGCAGTTCGACGGCACCGGCTCGTTGCGGAACCGGGACTCGACGTAGTTCCAGGCGTCGACGAAACCGGCCGCGGCGGCGGTCATGTGCTCGGAGATCTCGATCGTCGTCAGCTGCACCGGGGCACCCTTGGCGCAGAAGTGGGCGACGGACTCGGCGACCGGACCGTACGGGGTCAGGGTGTCGTACTTGCCCTGCCAGATGTAGGTCGGCGCGGTGGGCGCGCCGGTGAAGTGCACCAGGCTGTTCTCGCGCAGCACGCCGCGCGCCACCTGGCTGGTCATCAGTTCCTTGGACGCCGCCATCTGCTCGGCATTGCGGAAGATGCCGTGGAACAGCAGGAATCGACGGCACGCGTCCTTGGTGAACTCACGGAACCACAGGCCGTTCTCGTTGAGCTGGTCCGAGACCGGCACCTGCTCGGGGTACTCGCGCTCGATGCCCATCGCCGCGGCGAAGGCCAGGCCGAAGCCGGGGTGCGGGGCGAAACCGAGGGCGTCGGCCATCAGCTCCAGGTCGGCGGGGATGCCGCCGGCGACCACGGCGGACAGCTTCAGCTCCGGCGCGTAGGTCGGCTGCAGCGCACCCGCCCAGGCGGTGGCCATGCCGCCGCCGGAGTACCCGGCGATCGCGACCGGCGAGTTGCCCACGCCCAGTTCGGCGACCCGCTGCACCGCCCGCACGCTGTCGAGGGTGACCATGCCGCTGAGCCTCGCCGCGCCGTAGGCGACGGTCGGGCCGAGGTAGTCCGGGACCGAGATGGCCCAGCCGCGCTGCAACGGCAGCATCGCGCCGGGCGCGTCCTGCAGCTCGCCGTTGAACAGCGACTGCGACGGGTTGCAGCGCGTGCCGATGGAGTTGATCAGCGCCTGGTAGGACACCAGCGGCGGATTCTTCACGCCGATCGGCATCAGCACGGTGGTGACGCCCATGATCGCGTTGCCCGCGGAGTTGGTGGAGCGGAACGCGATCTGCCAGCCCTCGGTTCCGGGGTAGAGCAGGGTGTCGATACGACGCTTGCGCACGACGTCACCGGGCGCCAGCGCCGCGATGTCACTCGGCGCCGTGAAGAACGGATCCGGATCGGGGGTCGGATACAACGGGTTCGCGCCCGCCGGTGCGGCGAGGAACCCCACCGACAGCAGGCTCAACACCAGTACAACGAATTTCGACACAGCTATCCTTCATCAGAGTTGTGCTGCCCAGCTGACAAGACCCGACCCGCGTCGAAGTATCTAACGAAAATGGGCCGTGCGTACCAACCAGTAGTCAAAGTGTCGCGCGCCACACGCTGTGATCTCTCACATCGGATAGGCCGCGCGGCCCTGTTGTACTGCGGCGACGAGGTGCCGGGCGCCGCGCGGACAGGAGGGGTGATGACGGCACTCGCGCTCGATATCGGGGCGACGAAATTCGCTGCGGGACTGGTAGATCCGGATTTCACGCTGCGCGGAGTGCGCCGCGCCGCCACCGCCGCCGACGATCCGTGGGCGGTGTGTCGGGAGCTCCTGCGCGTTGTGGCGGGCGACACCGTCGTCACGGCGGTCGGGATCGGTTCGGCCGGACCGGTCGACGTGCCCGCCGGGGTCGTCCGTCCGCTGAACCTGGCGCCGTGGCGCGCCGGGTTCGCGATCGTCGAGCACGTGCGGGCGCTGTTCCCGGCCGCAGCGGTCCGGCTGGCTATCGACGGCGCGTGCCTGGTGCTGGCCGAACACCGGGTCGGTGGGCTGCGCGGAGTGGACAACGGGCTGGCGCTGACGGTGTCGTCCGGGGTCGGCGGCGGGATCATCGCCGACGGGCGAGTCCTGGTCGGGCGCACCGGAAACGGCGGCCATGTCGGGCACATCGTGGTCCGGGGGGACGACACCCCCTGCGGCTGCGGTGGGTTCGGTTGCGTCGAGGCGGTGGCGAGCGGCCTGTCGTCGGTGCGCTGGGCGCGCGAGCA
This sequence comes from Nocardia sp. No.11, assembly GCF_038752175.1. Taxonomy (NCBI): domain Bacteria; kingdom Bacillati; phylum Actinomycetota; class Actinomycetes; order Mycobacteriales; family Nocardiaceae; genus Nocardia; species Nocardia sp. No.11. Next base: position 81,878 of record NZ_JBCGFB010000004.1, read on the forward strand.
CGGCTGGACCGGCACGACCGGAATCGAGCTCGCCGAGGCCGCGCAGCGGGGCGACGGCGTGGCCACCGCCGCGCTGGCGCGGGCGGGAACCGCACTGGGACAGGCGGTGTCCAGCGCGGCCGCGCTGCTCGATGTGGACCGGGTAGTGATCGGCGGCGGCTTCGCGCACGCGGGCGAGCCGCTGTGGGGGCCGTTGCGCGCGGCGGTCGCCCGGCACGCGCGCCTGGAGTTCGTGCGCGGGCTCACGGTGGAGTTGTCGACCCTGGCCGACGGCGCGACGCTCGTCGGCGCGGGGGTGTTGGCGGCGGAAGCCGCGGCGGCGTGAACCTCGCGGGGCATCCCCGCGGCATCCCGGTGGCCGTCATCCCGCCCGCGTAGCAGGTGGGTGGGCCCGAAGTATCGGCGAAATGCCAGAATGACCCCATGACCTACACCCTCGTGCTGCTGCGCCACGGCGAGAGCGAATGGAATGCCCTCAACTTGTTCACCGGCTGGGTGGATGTCCACCTGACCGACAAGGGCATCGCCGAGGGCAAGCGGGCCGGCGAACTGCTCGCCGAGCACGACGTTCTGCCCGACATCGTCTACACCTCGCTGCTGCGCCGCGCGATCAGCACCGCCAACAACGCGCTCGACGCCGCCGACCGGCACTGGATCCCGGTCATCCGCGACTGGCGGCTCAACGAGCGTCACTACGGTGACCTGCAGGGCAAGAACAAGGAGCAGGTCCGCGAGCAGTACGGCCAGGACCAGTTCATGCTGTGGCGGCGCAGCTACGACACCCCGCCGCCGCCGATCGCCGACGACAACGAGTACAGCCAGGAAGGCGACCCGCGCTACGCGGGCATCGAGGTCCCCAAGACCGAGTGCCTGAAGGACGTCGTCGCCCGGATGATCCCGTACTGGGAGACCACCATCGCCCCCGAGCTGCTCACCGGCAAGACCGTCCTGGTCGCCGCCCACGGCAACTCCCTGCGCGCGCTGGTCAAGCACCTCGACAACATCTCCGACGAGGACATCTCCAGCCTGAACATCCCCACCGGCATCCCGCTGCGCTACGAGCTCGACGAGAACCTGCGCCCGGTCAAGCCGGCCGAGTACCTGGACCCGGAGGCCGCCGCCGCAGGCGCCGCCGCCGTCGCCAACCAGGGCGGCAAGTAGTCGTTCCCCCGGATCGGCCCCGCATCGTTCGCACGGTGCGGGGCCGGTCCCGATTTCGCAATTGCCGCAGTGGGTCAAGATCGCTCGCTCGCCAGCAGTCGCCAGCGCTCCAACGCCGAGTCCGTCCCCAGCTCAGTGCGAAGTCTGGGGTTCTCCGCATAGAAATTGAGAAATCTAACCAGCACGGTTCGGTCGACAGAGAACCTGGGGCATTCGAGTACAATCCACCCGGTGTGTGGCGGGCGATCGAGGTTCCAGAACGGATTCGGTCTACCCGCGATATAAGAGTGCGGTAAGTAATATGTGGAGCTCCACCGTGCACCACTCAGGCCCACAATGTCGATAATTGGTACCTGGTCGAATGATGTCCGAACTCTGTTGACATCGTCCCAAAGTAAGCGGGTCCGCGAACTCCAGCCTTCATGAATGATCTCGCTGGACGTGAGTAGAAGCTTTCCCGGTCGAATTCGCCCGATCAATGCTGCCGCAAGTGGGATTGTCGCAATCGTGCCGATTGAAGCGAGGATCAGAACGAAGTGCCAGTACGCTCTCCATGCGGTCGTTGCAGTCTCATACGCTGCTGGTAGAAAAGTAGCTGCGAAGCAAAGCCACGTCGTTTGCTGGGCCCAGAAATATATCTTCGAGCCGGGGGCGATAGTGGCAGTATTTCCAGCCACGGCTCCCGGTCGGAGGTCGCCACGGTGAAATATCTGGGTGTACTGGGTTAGTGCAACGACAAGCAGGCATGCCATTCCAGCTGCGAAAATTGCGATGTACTTCGCGGCGGCAACGGCCGTGTTGTCACCACTTCGCCACATCGCTGCGCTGATGGCCGCGAGGAGTGCGACGAGCGCGGAAAGACCGACTATCGAAACGATCTGCCGACGTGTCTGTCCCGGCGGTAATATCCACGGAGTATTATTCTTGCGCCTATCAGAAGATCGCATTCCACGCCTTCGAAACGCCGCCGCCGATTGCATCTCCGGTGGCCTCCAGCGCATCCAATCCGCCGTTGACGGCACCACCTACGCTGAGGCCATCTGTGTAGAGCGAATCGACTGCCCCCGAAGTGAAAATGCCAGCGCTGGCACCCACGACGGCGCCTGCGAGGGCGCCGACTGCAGTCCCTGGGCCCGGAATAATCGACCCGACAGCCGCGCCGACCGCGACGGACGCCGCGAAACCGGCTGCACCGGATACAACTGCCTGTTCGACCGGTTTGCCGTTGTAGATGTCGTAGCCGATTCCTGCGACGGCGAGCGCGCCGCCGACTTTCAGTCCAATCGTCTTACCTCTGGCCTTTGCCTTATCCGCGTCGTCCAGGGCCTTTCCGGCGTTCTGCATCTGCTCACGTGACCAATCCATGTCACGATAGATCGTTTCGCGTGGCGTTCCAGCGGGCGCATTCTTCGCCTCGATGAGCGCCTTCAGCGCGTCGCTGGATGCTTGGGCGGCAGTGGAACGCAACATCGACGAGTTGAGTACTGCGCGGGCAGCGGCACCACCGCCGACCAGATCTCCCACGACGAGAAACCACTTGTCTTTGATGTCGTTCTGCATGTTGGTCCAGGTGTTACCCCAGAATGTCTCTCGCTGTCTGACCAGGCCCGCCGCTTGGACTGCCGTATTATATGCGGCCATCTTATCGGGATCATCGCCGTTGGGTTCTTCGATTACCTGATCATCCCGTACAGACAACCCGGCCTCGGTGGCTTTTGTTCGAATGGTCTCCATGTCGGTCTGGGCCAATTGAATATCGCCAGCAAGGGTGTCGAAATGTGTCGCGTAGGTTCGCACATCATTGGCGAATGTATCTGTCTTGTTGAAGGCGCCGCGGACCTTCGTGGCGAATACCTCACCGGATTCGCCATCCCAGCCGGCCTCGGCAAGCATTCTGACGCCATTCAGGTCGGTTGCAGATTCATCCAGTTGGTGAGCCAAGGAATCGCGTAGCCAACTTGCGACAGCGCGGGTACTAGCTGCATCTCCGTCTATCTTTGTATTCAGGGCCACTTCTACAAGGCCTTCCAATTCTCTCGGAGGAGTTCGTCTGCAGTAGTGTCATCCTGCTCCTTGTATTTCGTTGCAGCATCGGTTACCGCACTAGCGCTAGCTCCCATTCCGAGTACGAGGTTGCCTGCGCTCTCCAGGAGTACGGACAGTATGGCCAGAGCCGATGGGTTTACCGAACCTGCATCAAATGAAGCGGGCGTCTTTTCGCTGGTTCCATCGAGTTCGGTGCTGGATGTCGTCAAGGTTCTGGAAATTGTTTCAAGGGCGTTGAAATCGATGTATAGCTCAGCCATTCAAACACTTCCCCATCTGTGTTCTGTGGGTATGTCCAGGTCGAGGAGAAGTAAGTCGAACGGCTGCTCGCCTTGAAGCGCATCCAGGGCGACGACCGGTGTCCACATCCATGGCTGATCTTCTCCACAGCATTCAAGGAGTCGGTCGAGCGCCGAGTAAGCCAGGCAGGCTATGCGGCCATCCCGTGTCTGTCGTAACATGATTTGTGCTTGCTCGACCTTGTCGACTTCCGAAAGGATTGGCAGATATACGACAGGTGGGAACCTTTTTGGCAACTTTGCGTTCTGGCGAAGCCTGATGTCAGGTGTCGTTCCCTGGTTGGCGTCAATTTTACGTCGATCTGTGACCGACTGGCCATCCCATGGCCTATTGAAATCTTCGTATCGATTGTAGTAGCTATTTTCAGGCACAGCACTCCTGGATTGAACGTATTTGTACACGAGCCGTCATATGTGCATAATTCGAGTTAAGCAAACATATCCCCCCACCATATTCTGCGCGTCGACACGGACCGCGACTGCCGCCTACACTCTGACGGTCACTGTGGAGCGTGTCAAGAAGCGTCACTGGGGCATGAAGTCGTTCGCTTGTTGGTTTGAATGTTGACTTCGGTGGATCACCGGGCGCATCGAGTGAGAGGAGAGCGGTTTCGGTGGTGGCACAGTTGCGCCGCCGCCACCAGGGCCGCAGGTAGTCGATATGCCGAACGGCCCCGCATCGTTCGCACGGTGCGGGGCCGATCCGTTGCCGGTCAGTCGCACAGCGCGTGGGTGAGCAGCGTGCCGATCTCCGTGGCGGTGGGCATGCCGGTGAAGGAGAAGGTGACCGCTCGTCCGCCTTCGGTGGCGCCGGAGACGGCGGTGAAGCCCCGCACACCGCCGATGTGGCCGACGAAACGGGCGCCGCACGGTAGCCGGGTGTAGCCGACGCCGAGGCCGTAGGACATGCCGTCGTCGCCGCCCATATCGACCCCGTCGAGCATGGGCAGCAGTTGTGTCAGCGACACCACCCGACCGGCCAGCAGCGCGGTGTAGAAGCGATTGAGGTCGGCCCCGGTGCTGACCAGCGCGCCGGACGCCCACGGAACCGACGGCTCCATCAGCGTTTCGTCGGTGACGGTGCCGTCGACGGTGGTGTAGCCGGTCGGATGCGGATCGCGCAGACCGGTCTCGCCGGTGGCCGGAAGGTACGTGCCCGACAGCCCCAGCGGCGTGAGGATCCGTTCACGCAGCTCGTCACCGTAGGCGCGTCCGGTCACCGCCTCGATCAGCATCCCCGCGACGATGTAGTTGGTATTCGTGTACTCGAACCGCGCACCCGGGCTGAACCGCGCCGGGTACCGCAGCGCGAGGGCGATCTCCTGCGCGGGGGTGAAGGTGCGTCCGAGCTGTGCCGCCGTGTGCTCGTTCACGCCCAGGGCATCGATCGGCTCGGGCAGCCCGCTGCGATGACCCAGGATCTGCCGAACCGTGATGACGCGACCGTCGATGCCGTCCCCGGTGAGCAGCCCGGGTAGGTACATATCGACCGGCCGATCGAGCTCGACCTCGCCCTCGGTCACCAGTTGCAGCACGACCGCGGCGGTGAAGGTCTTGGTGATACTGCCGACCCGGACATGCTGCGGCGGATCGGTGGGCATCGGCGTCGTGAGGTCGGTCGTGCCCGCGGCCAGGACGATGGTGCCGTTGTCGGTGAGCGTCGCGAGCGCGCCGACAGCGCCGGAGCTGATCAGCTCGTCGAGATCCGCCTGAACGGTGTCCGCACGGACAGCGGCACCCGAGGGCACGGACAGCGGCTCCGCCGCACCGGTCGTGCAGGACGACAGCAGCACGGCGGTTGTGCAGATCGCGAGAGCAAGAACTCGGGTACGCATGATCCGACGGTAGAAATCCCCGACCGCCACGCGCATCGGTCTTCGGTACTGCCACCGCCTCGGACCGGAGTACGGGGCCCGACCGACGAATCACCAGATGACACCCCAGGATTCAGCGATCAGCCCCGCGATGTCACACCCACCTCGGCTACGTCGTCACCTCGGTAGACGCCGCGAAAACGCGGCTGTCGAAGGAGGCTCCCCATGCACACCGCGTACATCATCGTCACCGTCATCGCCGCCCTCTGGATCGGCTTCTCGGCCTTCTCGCTGCTCCGCCGAGCCCCCTTCGTAGTCGACCCCCTGATCGACTACGGCGTCCCCCCAACCTGGTGGACCCCCCTCGGCCTCGCCAAAGCCGCAGGCGCCCTCGGCCTGCTCCTCGGCCTCTGGGTCCCCGCCCTCGGCATCACCGCCGCCATCGCCCTCATCCTCTACTTCCTCGGCGCGGTCATCACGGTCCTACGCGCCCGCTCGTACAAGACTGTCGCTTTCCCAGTCCTGTACCTTCTCCCGGTCGCGGTAGCCCTGGGCCTCGGCGTCGCCGGCTGATCCCGCCGCCAAACCGACGAGGCCGAGCGCTTTCATCGCGATCGGCCTCGTTCTATCGGGATAGACCGGCGCTGGTCAATCGAGAACGCCCGAACCCGCCGGAACTCTGCACGAACATGCGTGGGCATTACCATTGTCGTAAACCCTGTCATCGACGCCCAATCCTCGAGAGATCGAACCCCACTCCGATCACGACCATCCAGACGAGTACTGCCATCGATCCAGTTGCCAGCAACGCGATTTCCGTAGCTGCGAGCGTGATTATGTTGATCCACAGCATAGACTTCGCAATGCGTATAGAATTGGCGCTCGCGCCCTGTCGGCAGACGGTGACTCCCGTAGCGGAAAAAACCAGCGCCGATATTGCCGACAATGCAATGATGATTTTGTTGGAATTCGATATCTCCGTCGCAAATGGATCGGAGAGATGGGACAGGACCGCTAGAGTGGCGGACGTGGCTAGCATCAGTACGGCAATGCTCACAGCGGTTATTGCGCGGACTAGCGTGCCGTCTCGATTTCGATGACTTATGTCGTTGGATTCAGTGGGCCTACTCATCATGTGGCTTTCACCGACCAGTCGGCATCGCCGTCCTTGACCGTAGCGTCATTATACTTCCCGGAGTCGGAGACCGGCTAATGCCCGTCTGGAAATCCTTGGGGATTGTCAAGTTCAACCTGAAGGGCCTGCGCCTGGGTTACTGCGGAGTTGATGATTGCCACCATTCCTGTGATTATTGCTGTTACCATTGCAGCGAATTTTGCAGCCGTAACGAGCCCGGCGATGGCTGCCGGAATAGCGCCGACTCCAGTTCCAGCGGCACCGACCTCCATCATCGCTTCGACGATGACAGAAATGCAGACGCCCAGCAGGGAGGCGTAAAACGCGACGCCAGCCGTTCCGACCGTAATCATCGCTGACCGGGCCGCGTTGGCGATTGTGCCTACGCGAGCAGTGGCTGTCCGCTGAGGTGTGATCACCGCTCCATACGCGGTCGCCGCTGTACCCTGCCAGTAGCTGTCAACTTTTACGGCGGTGGATTCGAGGTCTGACGCCATGGTGTTGGCTTCCTTGGTGAAGTCGGTCCAGTCGAACGACGTGCTTATGAAGAAGCCGGGCGCTGCAATCCCCTTCAGTTGCTCGACGAATGATTCCCAAAGCTTCTTGACGCTATCCGCGAACAGATTGCCTAGCCTGATAATTTCGTCGCCATTGCACAGTGCATATCTGACGATCATGGTTTCGGCCGCGTCACTGATGGCGGATTGGATGTTGTTGGGTAGGTTTGACAACTGGCGCATTAATTGTCGACTCACCTGATCAATCCGGAGGAAACTCGGTGGCGATTTCCGAGGCCAGTTCGATGAGCTTCCCCTCGGTTGCGGATCGAGAAGTTTCGATGTCGCCCTGAGGCAGATCGAATCGGAGGCTGAACCAAATCTTTCCCTTGCTCTGCGGGACTACAAGGTCGCAGTACGGCTTGTCGTAAACCGCCTCCGTGACACACCCGATTTCGCCAGCTCGGCCGGAAACCTGAATTGCGCGAAACTCCCGAGTTCCGATCTTTGGTAACCCAGGGATCCAGTCGCTACTCGCGGCGACCTGCAATGTGTAGTCCTGGCCGATAGCGCCGCTGCTGGCGTAGGTGCAGCTGGCGGAGGCCTCGCTCGCGGGTGCCATTCTCCCGTTCTGTGACAGGCTGGCGAGCTCGGGATCATCGAGATGGTGCCGACCGCGCAGTGCAGCCGAAACGTCGGTGCACGGGTTGAACGTGGTCGGAAACCCGATCTCATCTCTCGGCGACGAGGGCTCAGGCGCGCCACACGCGATCACCCCGCTCACTGATGCGAATGCCATGAAAGTCAGGATGCGGCCGCGCCTATTTTTCAGGCTTTGCCGGAACAACTACTTTTCCTGCCAGTGGTGAGTTTCACCGAGAGAGCGTGAATCTGGTCGATGTCGGCCTTGAGTATTGTTCTCCATGGGTTGACCGCACTCCGGCGGAAGTGAGTTCGGCGCGCGGCGGTAGTGACGCATTCAGCTGATCCGCCGTGCCGGATTCGGGAGATCGGATCTATCGCGCCGAGGCGGCTGCAAGTCGGGTGGCGCACTCGACGGCAGGTCGTCTCTACGTAGGTGGCTGGTCGCGACATTTCTCCCCCGTTCCATGTCCGGCGTGAGGCTACCAGTCAGCCGGCGCACCGACCTTGCCGGGAACGGACGCCGACAGCTGGGCGCTGTCCGGTGAGCCTCGGCCCGATGAGACGGGTGCGGCGTCTCAGGCCAGGTGTTGATCACAGCGTCATGTCGAGTGCGGAGGATCGGGCGCTAGGATGCCGGGGAGAGCACCGTTGGGAGGGGATCCTGTGGCTATCGGTGGGGATGCTGCCGCGCAGCTGTGGAATGCGGCGTCGTCGGGGCAGTTGACGATGGAGCCGGATGCGGCTCGGGAAGTGGCGCAGGCGTATCTGCGGTTCGCGGCCATGTGCGATGAGTGGGTCGTAGACGCTGAGCGGATGGTGAATGTCAGTGGTTTCGGGTCACTGAACTCTGCCCTGTCGTTGCAGCAGGGGTTCTCGAACAAGGCGATCGCTGCGAAGCAGGTGTTGCAGCAGCTGGCGACGGCAGCGAGGGGCATGGCAGATGGATATCTGCAGGCTGCGGGAATTCTGAGCGAGGCGGACCAGCTCAACGCGGATGCGTTGAGCGAGATAGCTAGGCAGGCATAACACATGAAAACGAGAGTGATCGCGGGCGGCGTCCTCGTTGCTCTGGCGGCCTCGGCGTGTAGCTCGTCGACCGGCACCGCCGGCCCCGAACCCTCGGCTCAGGGCGGGTCGTCCACGACCCAGGCGGCGCGTTCGACGCTGACCGACCCCAAGCTTCAGCCGCCATCCCAGGACAACAAGTACACGCAGTCGACCGGACGCTCGAAGGTGGTCTTCGACCCGTGCACTTGGATCAGCGACGCTGACATCACGGCCGTCGGATTCCAGCCGACGTCGCGGAAGCGGGGGTCGGACCTGGTTGCCGAGTACACCTTTTTGACCTGCGATTTCCGTGACTCGGGTAATACCGTCTCTCTCGGGCTGGACTCCGGCAACATCACGTGGGACGAGAACCTTCAGAAGAACGGCGCCTGGTTGCAGGAAACAACTGTCAACGGACGCCAGGCCGGACTGGTACGCGGCGACCCGGGCAGTGAGAACGCCTGCAAGGTGCACCTTCGAACCGAGGCCGGTGTCGTTTTCGTCAGGACCCTTGTCCTCAGCCTCGGCCAACGCCAGAACCTCGACCCCTGCGCCAACATCATGGAAATCGCCTCGGTCGTAGAGAAATCCATCGGTAAGGAGAACTGACCATGGCTGACGGGGGAGGGTCGCAGAATCCGCTGAGCGTGATTCTGCCGGGGCTGGATCAGCAGGTCAGCGGGCGGCAGCAGCAGTCCGGTGCCGAGAAGCAGCAGGAATCGCTCAGTCATGGCGGCGTCGATCCGAAGTACATCTCTGAATTCGAGCCGTTCGACGGGTTTTCACACGAGGACATCTACAACGCCGTGCAGCAGATGCAGCCCGGCGTGATGCAGCAGTTCGGTGATCAGTGGGTCGCGATGTTCACCGAGATCTCCGGTGCGGTGACCGGGCTGATGATCCAGACCGCGCGGGCGTCGTCGAGCCTGCACGGCGAGTTCGCCTCCGCCGGTGAGGCGGCTGGGCGGAAGTTCGTCACCGAGGCGACGGATGTGTACACGGTGTTGTCGGCGGTAGGTCATCGGGTGAAGGCCGCGGCCTACGGTGCCGAAGCGGTGAAAGTGGCTGTGCCGGCGCCGATCAACGCGACGGTGGTGACCGACCCGGGGACGTCGGTTCCCGCGACTCTGGCGGAACTCGCGGTTCCCGGGTCGGCGGCGACTACCGAGAGGGAAAAGGAAGACCGGCGCCTCCAGGCGATCGCGGCAATGAAGACGACCTACATGCCGACCTACGGCCCTGCCGGGGAGAACGTGCCGACCTTCGTCGCGCCCACCCAGCCGGGCACCGGAAACCCCCTTGATCCGGGCAGCGGTGGTGGCGGCTCGAACAACGGTGGCGCCACCACTGGCGGGAGCGGGACCACCACTGACGACGGGACGACGACCGGCGAGGACCCCGGCACCACCGAGGAAACCACGCAACCCGGGACGACCGACGACGAGACGACCACGGCGGGCACGGATACCGAGGACAGCGGCGGCTCCGACGACTCGCAGGGCGACGACAGCACCACCGATCCGGCTAGCACCACGCCCGCCTCGACGACACCGGCGTCGACCACCCCGGGAACGACGCCGGGGACCAGCCCGGGCGGTGGTGGTTCGCCGGGGTCCGGGTCGCCGGGTGGTTCGAGCCCGGGTGGCGCTGCGTTGACGCCGGGTGGGTCCGTGGCCGGTAGGGCGCCGGCGGGTGTCGGCCAAAACCTCGCTGCCGCCGGTATTTCCGGTGCGGCGGGTGCGGCTTCGGCTGGGCGCGGGATGAGTCCGGGCATGATGGGCGCGCCGGGTGCGCGGGGCGGCGGCAAGGACGACGAGCAGGAACACAGCGCGCCCGACTACCTGCGCCGGGTGCAGCCGGAGCTGTTCGGGGACGACATTCCCGCGGTGCCGGAAGCCATCGGCTCGGACGCGCCGGCGACCCGGGTCGCTGACCAGGATCAGGGCGGCGCGGGGGCATCGTGAGCTGGACCTTCACCGCCGACGAATTCGCCGTGGTCTGGCAAGGGGAGACCGGCGACGACCGGTACCCCTTCCCGCTGACCGTGTATTCGGACGCCCTGACCCAGAGCGAATACAAGGAGCTCGCCCGGGCCGCCGCGCAGCGCTGGCCCACCGGCGCCGATCCCGACCTGACCGCGGTGCTGCGGCACGCGGCGCGGCCGGACACCGCGATGGCGGCCTTCGACCAGGCCGGGCCCCGGTTGCGTGCCTATGGCGCGCGGTCGGGGGAGCGCGGGGTCGTGATCCGGCAGTACCACGACAACAGTGTCGAGGTGTTCTCCGGCAGTGCCGGGATGGTGTCGCGCGCGTTCGCCTCCTTCCTCGGCGAACTGCCCGCCGGGCAGGCCGGGCATCTCGTCGAGGACGTCGACCGGCTGGCCGCGCACTTCGAATCCTGGCAGCGCGCACCGGATTCCGTCGCCGAGCGGATGCACCGGCTCACGGCTGCCGAACGCGCCGCGTCCGGCCACATCGAGGCCAGGGTGGGGTTGCACGCCGCGCGCGCGATCCCGGCCCGCTACCTGACCTGGCTCGACGTCGCCGACGACGGCCGCTACCTCAGCTACCGGCGCTACCAGGATCTGCACATCGAACCCGCGGGCAAGCAACGCCTGATCGACGCGATCGAGGCCATCGCGACCGCTCCCGCGCGAGGTGACTGAGACCGGCGACCGTGCACCGGGGACCGCCGGGCCCGCGGCAGGTGGCGGAGGAAGACCACTTAGGAGTCGGCCACCGCGAACGCCGCCGACAGCGGGGGCAGCATGGCCCGTGCGTTCGCACCGGCGAACCACAAGCCGACGGTGAAGACCGAGGTGGCTTCCAGGTATTTCGCGCGATGCAGTCCGCCCGCGGGGAACGGTTGCAGGGCAAGGTCTTCGGCGAGAGACGCTACGGCGCGTACGGCCTCGGCGTTGTCACCGCAGAGCGGGACAGCCAGCCGCTCGCCGTCGAAGACGCGATCCGCGCCGGCCCAGACCTCGGCGGCGAGCAGGTTGAAGGCCTTGACCACGTGGGCTTTCGGAACGCTCGCCGCGATGCGTTCGGCCACCGCGTCCTCGCTCAGTACGAACGCGGTCACGCCCTCGGGTGCGGCCGCGTCGGGCAGGAAGGCGTTGGTGCAGTCGATGAGGACCTTTCCCGCCAAGGCGTCGCGGTGTTCGCCGAGCAAGAGGGTCAGGGCGTCCACCGGTACCGCCAGCAGCACGACGTCGGCGGCCGCGATCGCCGAGCCGATGTCCCCGGCGTGTACTGCGGGCTCGGCCGCCGAAGCGATGACAGCTGCCTCGGTGGATCCGGTCGCCGACGGGCGCGGATCGCGCGGAGTCGAGCTGATCCGGGCGGCCGGCTCGCGTCCGGCGTCGGCCGACCGCGCGCCGATCCACACCTCGTGACCCGCCGCCGCCCAGCCGCCGCCGAGCGCGGCCGCCATCGCACCCGCGCCGATGATTCCGATTCGCATGAGAACTCCCGAGATCCGTGGTTGCCGAGCCCGGTGGCATCGACAGCACCGACGGTAGGAATTCCGATGGGCACTCCCGGGTGCCTTTCGGCGGTGGCAGGCTGACTCGCATGACCGCGGTACCGGCCGAACCGGCGCAGTACGCGCCGTATGGCGACTACGAGTCCGACTGCCCCGCCAGGATGGGCGTGGATCTGTTCGGGAATTCCTGGCTACCCGTGATCGTGTACATGCTGCGGGATGGTCCGCTTCGTCACAGTGACCTCCGTACCGCCGTCGGTGGGATCAGCCAGAAGATGCTCACCCAGACGTTGCGGCGGATGGAACAGATGACGCTCGTACGCAGGCAGCGCTACGCCGAAGCGCCGCCGCGGGTGGAGTACGAACTCACCGAAGCCGGCCGCGATCTGCTCCAGCCGATTTATGCGCTCGGCGCATGGGTCGACCGGCACGGGGCCGCGGTGACCCTCGCGATGTACGGCGAACCGGCGGACTGACACGCCCGCCGACACTCCAGGTGCCTGCCGGGTGAACGGCACGAGAACGCCACGCCAAGGGCCTGTGACCTGCGCGAAACTTCGACGACCCGCCACCGATACGTCGGTCGGCACTCGTACGATCAAAGTGTGAGTGTTCCGCAGGCCGTGCTGTTGGCAGTCCTCGCGGCTGTCGTCGGACTGGCAGTCGGAGGCCTGCTGATCCCGTACGTCAACGCCAGACAGGCCGCCCGCACCCAGGAAGACACCGGGCTGACCATGTCGCAGGTGCTCGACCTGATCGTGCTGGCGTCCGAGAGCGGCATCGCCGTCGTCGACGAGTACCGCGACGTGGTGCTGGTGAACCCGCGCGCGGAGGAACTCGGCCTGGTCCGCAACCGGTTGCTCGACGAACGCGCGTGGGCCGCGGTGGAGAAGGTGCTGGCCACCGGCGAGTCCGCCGAATACGACCTCACCGCCAAGAACCCGCTGCCCGGCCGTGGCCGGATCGCCGTGCGCGGCATCGCCCGCAAGCTCTCGCGCGAGGAGACCAGCTTCGTCGTGCTCTTCGCCGACGACGACTCCGAGCAGGCGCGCATGGAGGCGACCAGGCGCGATTTCGTCGCCAACGTCAGCCACGAGCTCAAGACCCCCGTCGGCGCGATGAGCCTGCTCGCTGAGGCCATGCTGGAATCCGCCGACGATCCCGACGCGGTGCGCCACTTCGGCTCGCGCGTGCTGGCCGAATCGCGGCGCCTGGGCAAGATGGTGACCGAGCTGATCGCGCTCTCGCGGCTGCAGGGCGCCGAGAAGCTGCCCGATCTGGCCGTCGTCGACGTCGACACCGTGGTGCAGCAGGCCGTGGACCGGTCGCGCACCGCCGCCGAGGCCGCCGGCATCACCGTCAGCACCGACCGGCCCAGCGGGCTGGAAGTGCTCGGCGACGAGACGCTGCTGGTCACCGCGCTGTCGAACCTGGTGGAGAACGCCATCGCGTACTCGCCGCAGGGTTCGCACGTGTCGGTGAGCCGGTCGCTGCGCGGCGATCACGTCGCGATGGCCGTCACCGACCGTGGCATCGGTATCGCCAAGGAAGACCAGGAGCGGGTGTTCGAGCGGTTCTTCCGCTCGGACAAGGCGCGCTCGCGGTCCACCGGCGGCACCGGGCTCGGCCTGGCCATCGTCAAACACGTGGCGGCCAACCACAACGGTGAGATCACCCTGTGGAGCAAACTGGGCACCGGCTCGACGTTCACGCTGCGCATCCCCGCCCATCTGGAAACCGATGGGGACGAGGACGCGGAGCAGACGCCGGAGCTCGCCACGAGAGAACCCATCATCCAGCGCACCCCCGCTGGACGAACGAACGGTGTGGAGGCACGCAGATGACGAGTGTGTTGATCGTCGAGGACGAGGAGTCGCTGGCCGATCCGCTGGCGTTCCTGCTGCGCAAGGAGGGCTTCGACGTCACCGTCGTCGGCGACGGTCCGTCCGCGCTGGCCGAGTTCGACCGCTCCGGCGCCGACATCGTGCTGCTGGACCTGATGCTGCCCGGCATGAGCGGCACCGACGTCTGCAAGCAGCTGCGCACCCGCAGCGGCGTGCCGGTGATCATGGTGACCGCCCGCGACAGCGAGATCGACAAGGTCGTGGGCCTGGAACTGGGCGCCGACGACTACGTCACCAAGCCGTACTCGGCGCGCGAGCTGATCGCCCGCATCCGCGCCGTGCTGCGCCGCGGCGCGGGCGACGAGCTGGACTCCGGCAGCGAGAACGGCGTGCTCGAGGCCGGTCCGGTGCGGATGGACGTGGACCGGCACACGGTCCACGTCAACGGCGGGCAGGTCACCCTGCCGCTCAAGGAGTTCGACCTGCTCGAATACCTGCTGCGCAACTCCGGCCGCGTGCTCACCCGTGGGCAGCTCATCGACCGCGTCTGGGGCGCCGACTACGTCGGTGACACCAAGACCCTGGATGTGCACGTCAAGCGCCTGCGCTCGAAGATCGAGGCCGATCCGGCCAAGCCCGAGCACCTGGTCACCGTGCGTGGCCTGGGGTACAAGCTCGAAGCCTGATCCCGCGAACGAACAGAGCCCCGTCGGTCGGACCGACGGGGCTCTCGTGTTCGGAGGGAATTAGATCGTGCTCCAGGCGGCGCCGAGCGGGGTGTCGATCTTGCGCAGCGGGACCCAGCCCCACGGGTCTTCCTGCATGCAGTCGTAGATCGCCACGTCGGTGCCGGTGCCACGGCAGGCGATCGTGGTCGAGGTGCCCTGCGGGCTGACGATGATGTACTTGCCGTCCTGCGCCGCGGTCAGCGCCTCGGGGGAGTTGTAGTTCACGAAGCTCGAGGTGAAGTCCGCGTACTTGGCCGGGTCACCGTTCGGTTCGGCGTTGGCCAGGCCGGTCATGGAGAGGGTGGCGCCGATCACGAGGGTCGCCAGGGAGAGCGCTTTCTTCGACATGGATAACGATCCAACCCGACCGGAGTGACTTGCGCATGACCACGGGGTGAACCAGCAGGTTACGAGGTTTTCACGCGGACTGATTCGAAATGTGAGCCTCGGGGTGGATCCGCTCCGCCTCCACCGTCGCCGGATGCACCGCGATCAGGCCGAGGCCCTCGCGACGGCGGCACAGTTTCGCCAATTCCTCGTACGCGGGAGCGCCGAGCAGTTCCCGCAGTTCGGGACCGTAGGACTGCCAGACCGGCTTGGCGCCGACGTGCGCGTCGGGTGAGCCGGTGCAGTACCAATCCAGGTCGAGCCCGCCGGGACCCCAGCCGCGGCGGTCGTACTCGGTGACCACCGTGCGCAGGATCTGTTCTCCGTCAGGGCGTTCCACCCAATCCTGGGTGCGGCGGATCGGCAGCTGCCAGCAGACGTCGGGCTTCACCTCGAGCGGTTCGATGCCCTTGCGCACGGCCATGATGTGCAGCGCGCAGCCGGGACCCGCGGCGAAACCGGGCCGGTTGAGGAAGATGCAGGCGCCGTCGAAGCGGCGGGTCCGCAGGGCGGGTTCGTCCTCGAGCTCGTCGAGTTCGAGGTAACCCTTCTTGACCACCTTGCCGTTCTCGGTGGCCTCGCCCATCAGCTGCCAGTCCTCGGGTGTGAGCATCTTCACAGCACCGGCCAGGCGCTTGCGGTCGTCCTTGTCGGCGAGGAAAGCGCCGTGCGAGCAGCACCCGTCGTCGGGGCGGTCGGCGATGATGCCCTGACAGGCGGGGGTGCCGAACACGCACGACCAGCGCGACAGCAACCAGGTCAGGTCGGCGACGATCTGGTGCTCGTCGTTTGCTGGGTCGGTGAACTCGATCCACTCACGGGGGAAGTCGAGCTCGACCTCGGGGCTCGGGTCGATCTTTCGCCCAGGTCGGAGCCGGGTCTCCGCGGTGCCAGATGCGCCTTCGGTCACAACTTGTGACGCTAACAGTTCAGTCGCCTGACCTGTAGTACCGGATCACCAAGTACCGTATTCCTGTGCGGCTTGGTGTTCTCGATGTCGGAAGCAATACCGTTCACCTGCTCGTGGTGGACGCGCATCGTGGTGGTCACCCGATGCCGATGAGCTCGTCGAAGTCGGCGTTACGGCTCTCGGAGAACATGGACGGCGACGGGCGCATCACCGAGGCGGGCGAGGCGCGGCTGATCGCGACCATCGACGAGTTCGCCGATCTGGCGCGCAATTCCAAGTGCGTCGAGCTGATGCCGTTCGCCACGTCGGCCCTGCGTGAGGCCACCAACTCCGACGAGGTGCTGGCCCGGGTGCGCGCCATGACCGGGGTCGACCTGCAGGTGCTCTCCGGCGACGACGAAGCCAGGCTGACCTTCCTCGCGGTGCGCCGCTGGTTCGGCTGGAGCGCGGGCCGCATCATCAACCTCGATATCGGCGGCGGCTCGCTGGAGATGTCCAACGGCGGCGACGAGGAGCCCGATGTCGCGCTGTCGCTGCAGCTCGGCGCGGGCAGGCTGACCAGGGAGTGGTTGCGCGACGATCCGCCGGGCAAGCGCAAGATCGCGGTCCTGCGCGATTGGCTCGACGCCGAACTCGTCGTCCCCACCAAGACCATCATCGAGGCGGGCAAGCCCGACCTGGCCGTCGGCACCTCGAAGACGTTCCGCTCGCTGGCCAGGCTGACCGGAGCGGCACCCTCGGCCGCCGGTCCGCGGGTGCGCCGTACACTGACCAGCTCCGGTTTGCGCCAGCTGATCGCGTTCATCTCCCGGATGACCGCGGCCGACCGCGCGGAGCTGGAAGGCGTGAGTTCGGACCGGTCCCAGCAGTTGGTGGCCGGCGCACTGGTCGCGGAGGCGAGTATGCGGGCGTTGTCGCTCGACAGCATCGAGATCTGCCCATGGGCGCTGCGTGAAGGCCTGATCCTGCGCAAGCTGGATACCGAGCCGAACGGGGGTCCGGCCGTCGCCCCGCCGGTCGCCCCCGTGGCGAGAGCGGAGTCGGCATGAGCGGTGACGATTCGAAACAGCTATCGGTCGCCGAACTACTCGCGCGCAATGCCGCGCAGGGCGCCTCGCCGCCGGCCGGCGGTGGCGGTGGCAGGCGACGGCGTAGTGGTCGCGGACTCTCGGTCAATGATCTGACCGGGGAGAACGCGGCCGTCCGGCCGACCTCGCACGCCGCGCCCGCTCCGGACCCCGAGCCGCCCGCCCCGGTCTATCAGCCCGAGCCCGCCCCTGCTCCCGTCTACGAACCTCCCGCGAGTTATCAGCCCGCGCCGTATCCGCCGCCGGGCCCGGCCGAGCCGGCGTTCTCGCCGATGTCGGGGCCGATCACCCGCTTCGATCCCCACTCGGGGTTCTCCGCTCCCGATCCGAACGATCCGCTCGGCGTGGCCGGTCCGCGCCCGGCGGCCGACCCCTTCGGCCCGTTCCGCGCCGAGGCGCGTGAGAGCGGGTCGCGCGGTGCCGGACGCGGTCCTGGCCGGCTGGGCGCGCCGAACTCGGCCCAGCCGGTCGATCCCGGTATAGCCGAGCTGTTCGGCTCCGGCGCCCTGCCCGCGGTC